>JBOHCZ010000140.1:0-4479 GCA_050699195.1 Streptomycetales bacterium | reverse complement strand
GCTCGCGGGTCAGCGCGGCCGCCGGGGCCGGGCACGCATCGCGGCCAGCAGGCGATCGCGGTCGCCCCGGCGCAGCCCCGCAACGACGCGCTCGTAGGAGTGCTCGACCATCTCGACCAGCTCGTCTGCGGGCACCGAGCCGTCCAGCAGCACGGTGTTCCAGTGCTGCTTGTTGGTGTGATACCCCGGGCGCACAGCGGCGTACTGGGCGCGCAGGTGCAGCGCCCACCCCGGGTCGCACTTGAGTGTCACCTCGGGCAGGCTGCCCCCGGGGTCTTCGGGCAGGATCGCGAACATCTTGTCGCAGACCTTGAAAACGAGCACGCCCGGGCCGAAGGGCTCCTCCTCGACGGCTTCGGGAAGGGCGAGCAGCCGTGCGCGCAGCCGTTCCACAGAGTCTCCGGTCATGCGTCCAGCATGCCCGCCGTACACCCCGGCGCGTGGCGCAGGGATGGTCAGCCGGGCGAGCCGCTGCTGTTCGTGGGCGGCGGCTTCGCCGCCACGGACCTCGAAGCAGCATGATCGCGTGCCTCGCGGGGGACCTCCGTTGACAATCCGCCCTCCCGGATCGATCGTGGAGTAAACGATTACAGGCGACAGGTCATGACCACCATCAAGGACGTCGCGCAGCGGGCCGGTGTGTCCACGGCGACGGTTTCGCGCGCGCTGAACAACCACCCGTCGGTCCGCCCGGACGTGCGGGCCCGGGTGTTCGCCGCCGTCGAGGCGCTTGCCTACCGGCCGAACGCCGCCGCCCGCAGCCTGCGCCTGGAGTCCGCGATGACGTTGGGCCTGGTCATCGGCGACATCCTCAACCCGTTCTTCACCGAGCTCGCGCGGGCCGTCGAGGACGAGGCGTACGCGCGCGGGTTCAGCGTGCTGCTCGGCAACGGCGACGAGGACCCGCACCGGCAGGACGACTACCTCGGCGTGCTGCTGCAGCGCCGGGTCGACGGGTTGCTGCTGGTGCCGACGGGCGAGACTTCGCCGCTGATCCGCGACGTCGTGGCCAGGGGGGCGCCGATCGTGCTCGTCGACCGTGAGATCGAGGGGCTCGGCGTCCCCGTCGTACGGGCGGATGGCAGGCAGGCCATCGCCGACCTGGTACAGCACCTCGTCGCCCTGGGTCACGAGCGGCTGGCCATGATCAGCGGCCCGCAGTCGGTCAGCACCGGCCGCGAGCGGCTCGACGCCTTCCACGAGGCGACCGCCCAGGCGGGCCTCGACCCGGCCGACGTCTCGGTGGAGCCCGGGGACTTCCAGCTCGCCAGCGGGGTCGAGGCCATGGGCAGGCTGATGGCGATGCCACACTCGCCGACGGCGGTGTTCGCGGCCGACAACCTGATGGCGCTGGGCGCCCTGCAGTGGACGCGGAGCCACGGTGTGCGGGTGCCACACGACGTGGGGATCGCGAGTTTCGACGACCCCCCGTGGTTCGAGTTCGCCGACCCGCCCATCACCGCGATCGCCCAGCCGACAGAGGACATCGGGCACGCCGGGGTGCGTGCCCTCATCGACCGGATCGAGGACAAGCCCACTGCCTCCGTCACGCTCGAGTCGCGGCTCGTGGTGCGGCGCTCCTGCGGGGAGGGGGGCGGGTGACCCCACTCGTCGAACTTCGCCGCGTCACCAAGGACTTCCCCGGCGTGCGCGCCCTCGCGGCGGCCGACTTCGAGGTCCGGCGGGGCGAGGTGCACGTCCTGCTCGGCGAGAACGGCGCGGGCAAGAGCACCCTCATCAAGATCCTCGCGGGCGTGCACCAGCCCGGCGAGGGAGCGTGATCGTGGCCGGGACAGCCGAGGGCGAGGGGCCGGCGGGCTCCGCGGGGATCTTCGTCGTCGGATCACTGAACGCCGACCTCGTCGTGCCGGTGGCACGCCACCCCCGCTCGGGCGAGACCGTGCTGGGCGGTGACCTCGCCGTCCACTCCGGCGGGAAGGGCGCCAACCAGGCGGTGGCGGCCGCCCGCCTCGGCGGGTCCGTTGCCATGCTCGGCCGCGTCGGGGACGACGCGCACGGCGCCCTCGTGCTGGGCTCCCTTGCGGGGGCCGGTGTCGCCACCGGGCAGGTACGCGTGACACCGGGTGTCTCGACCGGCGTGGCGCTGATCCCGGTACGTCCTGACGGGGAGAACACCATCGTCGTGTCGCCCGGTGCGAACGCCCGGGTGAGCGAGGAGGACGTCGACGCGGCCGCGGACGCCATCGTCGCATCGCGGATCGTCGTCGCCCAGCTCGAGCTCCCGCTCCCCGCGGTACGCCGCGCCGCCCGCCTCGCGCGTGAGGCGGGCGGCTGGTTCCTGCTCAACGCGGCGCCCGCCACTGCACTTGCCACTGCACTTGCCACTGGGCTCGCCACTGGGCTCGCCACTGGGCTCGATGACGGGCTGCTCCAGGACGTGGACCTCCTCGTGGTGAACGAGCACGAGGCGGGCGTGCTCCTCGGGCACCGGGCCACAGGGGTGATGGGGGTGGCGGAGGCGCAACGGGCGGCCAAGGCGCTGCGCGCCCGGGGGCCGCGTGCAGTCGTCGTCACACTCGGCGCGGCGGGGGCCGTCGTCGACGGTAGCGGTGAGGGTGACGGGCGGCCCACACACATTCCGGCCGTCCGAGGGGCAGTTGTCGACACCACGGGTGCCGGTGATGCCTTCGTCGGGGGGCTGGCCGTCGAGCTGGCGGCGGGCGCCGGGTTGGGCCAGGCCGCGGAGCTGGCCACGCGTGCCGGCAGCGCGGCCGTACGGCGCCCGGGCGCCCAGGACTCGTTCCCGACCCGTGAGGAGCTGGCGGACCGGTGAAGCGGGACGGCATCCTGCACGCGCAGCTGTGCGGCGCGCTCGCCCGGCTCGGGCACGGTGACGTGGTCGTCGTCGCCGACTGCGGCTGCCCGTGCCCCGTGGCCCGGAGCTCGTCGACCTCGCCTTCACCTTCGGCGTCCCGCCGTTCGCCACCGTTCTCGACGGGCTGACTCAAGGAGCTCACCGCGGACGCCCGCCTCGTCGTGCGTACCGGCGAGGCGAGCCCGTACGCGAACGTGCTGCTGTCCTGCGGCGTACCGTTCGGCTGACGCCGGGCGCTTCAGCGCCGCGGGACGCCCAGACCGCCGCGCAGGTTGGTCTCGTACCCCTCGTGGTCCTTGCGCAGCACCAGCTGCACCACGTGCCGCCATACCAGGGTGGGAGTGGCCGGCCAGGCCACCTGACGGCCGTCCTCCCCGGTGCGCAGCAACCACAGCCCGCCGTAGGTGTCGACGACCTCGAGCACGGCGTGCTTCTGCGTTCCGGTACGGGACCGCCAGTCGCCCTCCAGGCGCCAGTGCCGCCGGACGCCCTCCAGTGCACCGTCCCCGTAGAGCACGGGCACCGCGGGCTGCGGCCGCGGGCGGGGGCCGAGGTCGACGAGCCGGGCGATCGCCTCGGGCAGCAGCGACACGTGCAGTTGGGTGAACCTGCGCCGGCCGTCCTCGCCCGCGGGCAGCAGCAGCCCGGCGGTGGAATGGCCGCCCCAGGCCCGCATCGTCTTGCCGGAGTAGGACAGGTCGAGCACCACCGCCGACTGTTCGACCGCGTCCAGCCCGTTCGAGAGCGACGGGTGCGGCTTCCCGTGCTCGTCCAGGATGCCGGCGGCGCGGAGCAGATCGAGCTGCTCGGCCGGGTCGTCGACCCGGTAGCGCGCGAGCAGCACCGGCCGCTTCGTGACGTGTGCCACCAGCGCGACCCAGGCGGGTTCGGCGGCCCACAGCTGGCCGGTGCGGGTGTCCAGCTCAGGCGGCTTGGGAGGCTCTGGTACGGCCCTCACGGGGCGGCGCCCTGGAAGCGCAGGCCCTCGACCGTGCGGCGGCTCAGGTCGTGCATCTCGTCGTACTCCAGCGCGGCGCAGGAGACCGAGATGACGTAGCCGTACCCGTCGCGGGCCAGCGACCACTGCTCCAGGTTCACCCCGCCGTGCTGCTCGTGCAGGTAGTGCGACAGGGTGCGGCGTGCGGGCAGGCCCGCGACCGTGGTCTCCTCCACGTCGATCACACGCAGCCGGTTCAGGCTCTCGCGTAGCGCGTCGCGGGAGCGGTCGACCCAGGCGTCGAGCGACTCGCCGTCGGTCCACGGCTCGATGGTGAGCACCACGTTCGGTGTGAAGTACGGGCCGTACGCGGGCTCGGAGACCACCATGGCGCAGCCGGAGACGTTCTCGGCGACCTCCCACCCCTCGGGCACCGGCAGCGTGAAGCCCCCGGTGGGGTGGTGATGCTCGCGCATCGGAAGGGTGTCGGCGGGCGGCGCGCCGGCGACCCAGCCGAACGGCAGGTCATTCGCGGGAGCCATGCTCGCCATTCTCGGCGAAGGGCTCCAGGGTGTCGATGCTGTGGGTGTCACCGTGTGCCTCGGCGGTCGGTACGGCCGTTCGGTCGCGCAGGTAGCGGCGGCGCAGTTCCTTGACGACGCGCTTGGCGCGGAACGCGTCGAACACCCACGGCCCTTCGGTGGTC
>JBOHCZ010000139.1:0-5427 GCA_050699195.1 Streptomycetales bacterium | reverse complement strand
CAGGACGACAACCCGCCGCGCGCGGTCGGTGAACCTCTCGAACATCGCTATCGCTCCTCAGAGCGGTCGTCCAGATCGGGGCACCCTGCCTGTCAGCCCCTCCCTGCTCTTCCGCATGCTAGTCCCGTGCGCGGGACCGCTCACTTCCTCGTCTGTCAGCTGCAATCGTCGCGTTACCTGATAGGTCGGCCACCACCCCCAACCTGACCGCCGGGAGGGATGTTCCCGCAGCTCAGGGTGTCCCGGGGGAGGGCCGTACGCCCCCAGCGAACGCATCCTGCGGCACCCGCCAGAGCGCAGAGAAACCATTACGTAACGCTCATACCCTTTCACGAAGCGCTCATGTTCGAACCGTCGCCACCGTGACCGGACCCGGCCCGGCGCCGGTCCCTCCCGTCGTGCGGCGCGCGCACGCCCCATCAACGCAGGATACCGCCGGCCAGCCGGAGGCCCCGGTGACCTGTCCCGATGCGTATGAATTATCCCGTTTAGGCAATTTGTCACGATGTGATCGGTCATGGAACCAGCTGGACCCGGCAAGTTCCGGAGCGGCCCCGAAGGTGGGCTTACCCGGCGACGAAGGATTGCAGCGGGGGCTGCCGCTGCCCTGTCACGTGCCGAGCCGCGTGTACCCAGCCGCGTGTGCCGTCACGTACGGAGCGCGCGTGCGTGACCCGCGTTCGGAGAGCCGCGATCATTCGATCGCAACTCTCCGAACGCGAGACCTCCGGACGCTACACCCTGCACGCCCGGTTTCTTGTCGACCGTTATCGGTGTGCCTTGTCGTACTCCTCGACGATATGGGCGGGGACGCGTCCCCGGTCGCTCACTTCATAGCCTTGCGACTTCGCCCACTTGCGAATCTCTGGAGTCCGCGCCACGGCATCGCGACGGCCTCGCCCCCGGCCACGACCCCGCTGTGCGCGCCCTCCCACGCGACGACCAGACGCCACGAAGGGTGCGAGCACGTCACGGAGCCGGTCCGCATTCTCGCTGTTGAGATCGATGTCGTACGAGACGCCATCCAGCGAGAAGGACACGGTTTCGTCGGCGGCGCCGCCCTCGAGGTCGTCCACGAGGATAACTTCAACCTTCTGAGCCACCGGCTGCCCTTTCTCGTTCGGGTTTACCTAGAAAAGCAAACCGCGTTTGCCGCCAAAACACAAATCTGCACTTCAGGAGCGCCGCGTGGTCATTACCTGACGCTGAGTCAACGCCAGCGACCGCCCACCCCCACAACAACACGGGCTCCTTCGGTTCGGTCAGCTATCCGTGCCCCACCGAACACGCTCCGTCTACAGATGCAGCAACATACGAGTGTTGCCCAGTGTATTGGGCTTCACACGCTCGAGATCAAGGAACTCGGCGATGCCTTCGTCATACGAGCGGAGCAACTCTTCGTACACCTCGTGGCCTACCGGGGTGCCGTCGATCTCAGAGAAGCCGTGCCGCTGAAAGAAGTCCACCTCGAACGTCAGGCAGAAGATGCGCCGCACACCGAGTCGGCGCGCGGCGGCGAGCAGTGTCGACAGCAGCCGCCCGCCGACCCGCTGACCCCGGTAGTCGGGATCCACGGCCAGCGTGCGGACTTCCGCGAGATCTTCCCACATCACGTGCAGCGCGCCGCAACCGATGATCTCCCCGTTCGGACCATCGGCGACCCAGAATTCCTGGACGTCTTCGTACAGCGTCACCGTGGCCTTGCTGAGGAGGACACGTGTAGGCGCATACGTATCGACCAGCCGCCGGATCGTTCTGACATCGCTGGTACGTGCGCGCCGAATCGGGACATCCATGCCGCGACGCTACCCGGGATGGGCGAATGCGCAGAGCCCTTTCCAGGGGTGGGGCCCCGAGGGCGAGCTGCGGCGGTGGCCCCGAGGCTCGGGTGTGGTCCCGTCCCGCCGCAGGCCCGTCCCTCGGACCAGCGCGGATGGGTAAATCCGGCTGCTGGCCGGGCAACTACGACAAAACCATCGAGAAGGCAGCTGGAGAAGGTGCTATTCCCGGCGCACAGACGTGCGCAGCGGCGCATCGGGGGCGCACGGGTGCAGGAGGATTCGAATGGGGGAGAAGGACGACTACAGCAGGGAAAGCTGGCGCGAAGCGGACGACATGGCGTCGGGGACGTGGTGCGGTCGTTTTCTACTTTGTCGGCTTCCGGCTCTCCCGGCTCGTGACTGGCGGCTGCCCATGCCGTAACGCAGCGCCAGTTCACGCACGCGTCCGACGATCTCGTCCTGGTAGGGCCGCGGGGCGTACGCGCCGCGCGAGTAAAGGGCGACGTAGCGCTGCACCAGCCCCGGGTGGTGTTCACGCAGCCAGCCCAGGTACCACTCCCGCGCACCGGGCCGAAGATGGAGCACCACCGGGATGACCTGCGTCGCCCCTGCCTCGGCGATGGCCCGAACGGTCGCAGCGAGCTGTGCGGGGGAATCGGTCAGGTAGGGCACGATGGGGGCCATGAGGACGCCGCACGGTATCCCCGCGTCGTTGAGTGTCCGGCACACCTCGAGCCGCTTGTGGGGGCGCGGCGTGCCCGGCTCGAGGGAGCGCCATATCTCATGGTCCAAGAAGGCCACCGAGACGTTGACGTGGACATCGCAGACCTCAGCCGCCTGTTTGAGCAGGTCGATGTCGCGCACGACCAGCGACCCCTTGGTCAGGATCGAGAAGGGGTTGGCGAAATCCCTGAGCGCCTCGAGTATCCCTCGCATCAGCCGGTAACGACCCTCGGCCCGCTGGTAGCAGTCGACGTTGGTGCCCATCGCGATGTGCTCGCCGCACCACCTCCCCGAACCCAGCTCTCTACGCAGTTGCTCGGCCGCGTTGACCTTCACCACGATCTTCGAGTCGAAGTCATGCCCGGCGTCCAGGTCAAGATAGGTGTGCGTGTTCCGGGCGAAGCAGTAGAAACAGGCGTGGGAGCATCCGCGGTAGGGGTTGACCGTCCAGCGGAACGGAACCTGCGAGGCATCGGGCACGCGATTGATGATGGTGCGTGCCTGGATCTCGTAACAGGTGATACCTCGGAAATCCGGCGTCTGGAAGGTCCGCGCGACGGCACCCCGCTCGATGAGCGGCGCCTCCGCCCTTGGCAGGGCGTCGGCGGCCGAGTCGCCGAACCGCAGGTTGTCCCAGCGCACCTCACCGAGGATAGAACAGATGTTCGATTGGTGCGAGCTGGGGTGAGTCAAACTTTCTGGCAGGGTCCCCGGTTGAGGGGTCAGAGAGGATGGCCGGGTGAGCAGATCGCAGAAGCCGTCACGCCAGGTCCCGGTGGAGGCACGGACGCAGGTGGTGCTCGCGGTGCTTCATGGGGAGCTGTCGCTGGCCGAAGCGGCCCGCCGGCATGGGGTGTCCTCAGCGACGGTGGGGAACTGGCGGGACCGGTTCGTCGACGCTGGCAAGGCAGGCATGGACCGGTCGCTGCCTGGCCCCGATGGGGGCCAGTCCCAGACGGAACGCCGGCTGCGCACCGAATGCGAACAGCTCAAGCTCGCGCTGGCCGAGGCGACGGTGAAGCTGCGGATCCGGCAGAAGGGCGCGGAGTACGTCGACGAGGTCCCTTCGCCGACCTCGAGGCCCTGAGAGCGACACACCAGGTGTCGGTGCCGAGGTTCGCAGCACTGGCCGGAATCCCAGAACGGACGTACTGGCGACGACTGGCCCGCCACCGGGTCGGGAACCCACCCAAGGGGCCGTGGCCCCCGCACCGAAGGTCGACCAGGTCGAGGCCCTCGCCGCCAAGTACACGGCGGACTGGCCGGCCTGGGACATCGGAAGATGGCGGCGATGATGCGCGCTGACGGCCACCAGGTGTCCACCTCCACGGTGCAGCGGCGCTACGGGCGCCGGGGCCTGCTGCTCCCGCAGGGGTTTCGGGCGGACCGGCGGTCCTGGTCGAGGCTGCGTAAGCGGATGTTCCGTGAACCACCCACGGAGCGGAACCGCGTGTGGCAGATGGACTTCAGCGAGTTCGAGACCCGCCCGCGGCGGGATCTGGCGGATCTGCGCGGTGATCGACTACGCCACCAAGTACTGCCTCGCCGCCACCGTCACTGCCACCTCCCGCGGCGCGGACGCCCTCGGTTGTCTGCGTCGCGCGGTCGGCGAAGCCGAATGCGTGCTCGATCTGGACGACCTGCGCGGTGAGCGCGGGCGGATGGACGTCGTCGATGGTGACGACTTCGTCATCGGTGAGGCGCCCGCGCCAATCGCCGTGGTGACCGACAACGGTCCGTGCGCTTTCGCAGGGTTTGTGTTCGCCGAGCGTTCGCCGGCGACGAATCGCTGCTGCGACACGCCCGTCCTCTACCGCGCCACCATCGGCGACGGCAACGCCCTCGTCGTCGAAGTCAACCTCTTCCGACACACCTACAACTCTCTCCGCCCTTACCAGGCCCTCCACGAACGCACGCCCCGTGCGGCTTACCTCGCCGTCGAACACCGCGGTTAGCCTGTGGGCCTTGGCGGCCCGCTACCAGGGAGGTCCTGACATGACCAGTAAGTTCACCGAGCTTGCGATCGACTGTGCCGATCCCCACGGTCTAGCCCAGTTCTGGTGCTCGGTACTTGGCTACGAGGTGCAAGACGAAGACGATGGGATCATCGCCATTGGCCCACCCACGGTGCCCGAAGGTAAGAACCGCCCTGGCCCATTGCCACCGACGTTGACATTCGTGCGCGTACCAGAGGGCAAGACCATCAAGAACAGGCTCCACCTCGACATCAACCCAACCGACAGGGAGCAAGACGAAGAGGTCCATCGCCTGCTCGACCTGGGTGCTCGACACGCCGACATCGGCCAAGGCGACGAGAGCTGGGTCGTACTCGCCGACCCAGAGGGCAACGAGTTCTGCGTCCTTGCCGGCCGCCGCCCCTGACCGGAGGCCACACAGCCCGCCAGGTCCTACCCCCGGGCACTTACCCACGCTCACGCGAACACGATGAGGCCCCCTCTCCGAAGATGGAGAATCCCCATCCGAACAAGATCAGACTCTGCCAACTTCTTGAGGCAAGACAGAGCTTCTGCAGCGTGCGGTGCGTGCCGTCGGCTCGACAGGCCGGTCGGCCCCACAGGGCCGCCGGGCGTAAACCACCGCGCCGCGCGTCCGCACCGCGTGGATCAGCCGGCCTCTCCGCTCTCCGCCGCGTGGCAAGCGCGGATCGCCGGTCCACGAGCTCGCCCGGCTGCCCGACGACCTCTTCGTGGGGCGCCGGAAAGCGCAAAGGACCGCCCGGTTGGGGCGGTCCTTGAAGAGGCGACGGTCTGTGCTGACACGACCGTATCTCCAGAATCGCATAGTGGGCGTGTTTTGGGTGTTGGTCAAGCCCTCGGCCTATTAGTACCGGTTTGCTGCGCGTCTTGCGGCGCTTCCACATCCGGCCTATCAACCCAGTGGTCTGCTGGGGGCCTTACCCGGT
>JBOHCZ010000138.1:0-4624 GCA_050699195.1 Streptomycetales bacterium | reverse complement strand
CCCCGCCCCCGCTCGGGGAGTCGCGACGGCCAGCGGAACCGCTCAGTGGGCGTGGAACTGGTCGCTCTCCGTGGACCCCTCGAGCGCCACGGTCGAGGAGTCGGGCGTGATCGCTGTGCTCACCAGGTCGAAGTAGCCCGTACCGACCTCACGCTGATGGCGGGTGGCGGTGTAGCCGACCTTCTCGGCGGCGAACTCCTGGTCCTGCAACCGCACGTAGGCGGGCATGCCCTCGTCGGCGTAGCCCTTCGCCAGCTCGAACATCGAGTAGTTGAGGGCGTGGAATCCGGCGAGAGTGATGAACTGGAACTTGTACCCCATCTCGCCCAGCTCACGCTGGAACTTCTGGATCGTCCCGTCGTCGAGATGCTTGCGCCAGTTGAACGACGGCGAGCAGTTGTAGGCGAGCATCTTGCCCGGGTGCTCGGCGCGGATCGCGTCGGCGAACTCCCGCGCCTCGTCCAGATCGGGCGTCGAGGTCTCCATCCAGAGCAGGTCGGAGTGCGGGGCGTAGGCCAGCCCACGCGCGATGGCCGCCGCCATGCCGTTGCGCACCCGGTAGAAGCCTTCGGCCGTCCGCTCGCCGGTCACGAACTGCTGGTCCCGGACATCGACGTCGCTGGTGAGGAGCGTCGCCGCGGCCGCGTCCGTACGCGCCACGACCAGGCTGGGAACGCCGCAGACATCGGCCGCCAGCCGGGCGGCGCTGAGCGTGCGGATGTGCTGCTCGGTGGGGATGAGGACCTTGCCGCCCAGGTGCCCGCACTTCTTCTCGGACGAGAGCTGGTCCTCCCAGTGCACCCCCGCGGCCCCCGCCGCGATCATCGCCTTCATGAGCTCGAAGGCGTTGAGGACGCCCCCGAAGCCAGCCTCGGCGTCCGCCACGATGGGCGCGAACCAGTACGGCGCGTCCTCGCGGCCCTCCGACCAGGTGATCTGGTCGGCCCGGGCGAGCGCGCTGTTGACCCGCCGGACCACGTCGGGCACCGAATTGGCGGGGTAGAGGCTCTGGTCGGGGTAGGTCTGGCCGGCCAGGTTGGCGTCCGCGGCCACCTGCCAGCCGGAGAGGTAGATCGACTGGAGGCCGGCCCGGACCTGCTGCACCGCCTGGTTGCCAGTCAGGGCGCCCAGCGAGTGGACGTAGTCCTCGGCGTGGAGCAGGTGCCACAGCCGCTCGGCCCCGATTCGGGCCAGCGTGTGCTCCTCCTGGATGGAGCCACGGAGCCGCACGACGTCCTCAGCCGAGTAGCGCCGCTCGATCCCCTTCCACCTCGAGTCGGTCTCCCACTCGCGCCGCAAGGCGTCCGCGGCGGCCTGGATGCGATCCGGCATCTCTTCTCTCCTGTTCGTTGCTGGCCCGGCTTTCGGGAGCCGCCCCGTCCCCGAACCTGCCGGGGCGGCGCACCTGTCGAACCTTGGCTACTGCTCAGTAACTAGTGCCTTGATGTGAGTTTGACTCAGTCCTGCGTGTGAGGGAGGCTCTTCCCGCAAGAAAAACCTAGGAAGTTGCAGAAAGCGGAAGCTATGAAGCAGTTCTCTGAAGAAGAAGCTGGATCTTTGACCGAGGATCTCGATCTGATCACCTTCGGTCAGCGGCTTCGCCACCTGCGGCGCACCCGCGGACTCACGCTCGCCGGTCTGGGCGAGCGGGTCGGCCGCGCCCCTTCGCAGCTGTCCCTGCTCGAGAACGGGCGTCGCGAGCCGCGGCTGTCCCTGCTCACTTCGCTGGCCACCGCGCTGGACGTGCCCGTGGCCGAGTTGCTGCGCCGCCAGCCGCCGAGCCGCCGGGCCCAGCTCGAGATCGCCCTGGACCAGGCACAGCGCGACCCGGTGTACGCCGCACTCGGCCTACCGCCGCTCAAGGTCGGCGCGCGGGTCCCCAACGACGTCCTCGAGCACGTCCTCGCGCTCTACGGCGAGCTGCGCCGCCGCCAGAGCCGCCCCACGGCCACGACGGAGGAGGCCCGGGCGGCCAACGCCGACCTGCGGCGCCAGATGCGCGAGCGGGACAACTACTTCGCCCCACTCGAACGGGTCGCGGCCGAGGCGCTCGACGCCGTCGGCTACCGCACCGGGGCGCTGTCCCAGGGGCTCATCCTGGCGATCGTGGCGCACTTCGGGTTCGCGCTGCGCTACGTGCAGGACCTCCCCCGCTCCGCCCGCTCCATCACCGACCTGCGCCACCGGCGCATCTACGTCAAGCGTGAGTCGCTGGGGATGCACACCCCCCGCACCATCCTGGTGCAGGCGGTGGGGCACGTCGCGCTCGGCCACGCCGTGCCGCGGGACTTCGCGGACTTCCTGCGCCAGCGGGTCGAGGCCAACTACTTCGCCGCCGCCGTGCTCGTACCGGAGCGGGCCGCCGCCGAGTACCTGCGCCGGGCAAGGGCCGACAGGTCGCTGTCGGTGGAGGACCTGCGCGACGTCTTCTCGGTGTCCTACGAGATGGCGGCGCACCGCTTCACCAACCTGGCCACCCATCACCTGGAGCTGCCCGTGCACTTCCTGCGCAGCGACGAGAACGGCATCATCTACAAGGCCTACGAGAACGACGGGGTGCTCTTCCCCGCCGACGCCCAGGGGTCCATCGAGGGACAGCGGGCCTGCCGTCAGTGGGCGGCCCGCCACGTGTTCTCCTCGGCCGACCGGTTCTCGATCTACCCGCAGTACACCGACACGCCGACCGGCACGTACTGGTGCGTCAGCCACGTGGAGCCCAGCCGCGAGGGGGACTTCGCGATCACCATCGGCGTGCCCTACGCCGAGTCACGGTGGTTCCGCGGGCGGGACGCCACCCAGCGGGCCAACTCGGCCTGCCCCACCGGGGAGTGCTGCCGGCGCCCGCCCAGCGAGCTGGCGGAGCGGTGGGAGGGGCTGGCCTGGCCTTCCGCACGTGCACACTCCCACGTGCTCGCGGCGATCCCACCGGGGTCGTTCCCGGGCGTCGACGAGACCGAGGTCTTCGCGTTTCTCGAGCGGCACGCCGGCGGCTAGCCGGCCCAGCACAAAAGCCGCGCGCGGTCAGGCGATGCTCTCGCGTATCTCGTGATGCGGCAGCTCGAACCCCTGGCTGAACGACGCCAGGTACGGCACCCAGCGCGGGTCGCTGCGCCCTGTACCGATGATCCGCCAGGCGATGCCCGTCGGCTGGCCCGGCGCGCGGCGCAGCCGCCAGCCGAGCTCGGACACCGAGCGGTCGGCCTTGACGTGGTTGCAGCGGCGGCAGGCGGAGACGACGTTCTCCCACACGTGCCCACCGCCCCGGCTGCGCGGGACCACGTGGTCGACGCTCGTCGCCGACGCCTCGCAGTAGACACAGCGCCCCCCGTCGCGGGCGAACACCGCCCGCCTGGTGAGCGGGACCACCCCGCGGAAGGGAATCTTGACGAAGCGCGTGAGCCGAACAACAGACGGCGCGGGCACTGCCCGCGTCGCGCTGTGCAAGACGACCCCGGTTTCCTCCAGGGTCACCGCCTTATGGCTCAGTACGAGCACCAACGCACGCCGTTGCGGCACGACGCACAGCGGCTCGTACGTCGCGTTGAGGACCAACGCGTGCGGCACTCCTGCCTCCTCGGCTCCCGGCCAGGCGCATGGCTCGCGCCGAGCGTGAGTGCCACCAGTGTGTCCGGCGAGAGGGGGTTTGCGCTACTGCACCCCCCGACAGGTGCCTGCCGGACCAGCGTACTCCGCGCGAGCCACCCGGGAGTGGGACCGTGCCACCGCACCCCCGTGGCCAGCCCATAGGGTGGCGAGCATGACCGGACCCGCCTACCCGAACGCCCCCCGGCCCGAGTTCGTCGAGGACCTGCACGGCCGCCGCGTCGCCGACCCGTATCGCTGGCTGGAGGACCCCTCGAACGACGGCACGCAGCGCTGGTCGGCGGCCCAGGACGTGCTCTTCGCCGCGACCCGCGAGCAGTGGCCGGGGCGGGAGGCGCTGCGTCGCAGGCTCAACGGGCTCCAGGGCGCAGGAGTGATCTCGGTGCCGGTGTGGCGCGGCGAACGGTGCTTTTTCATGCGCCGTACGGGGGAGCAGGAGCACGCCGTGCTCCACACCACCGACCCCGACGGTACCGAGCGGGTGCTGCTCGACCCGATGGCCATCGACGCCTCCGGCACCACCACGCTGGACGCCTGGCAGCCCTCGAAGGAGGGCCACCTCCTCGCCTACCAGCTCTCCGAGAAGGGCACCGAGGAGTCCGTGGTCCGGGTGCTCGACGTCGTGACAGGGGAGGTTCTCGACGGTCCGATCGACCGCACCCGCTACTCCCCCATCGCCTGGCTGCCGGGCGGCAAGGCCTACTTCTACGTACGGCGGCTGGCACCCGAAGGGCTGCCCGAGGGCGACGAGCAGTTCCACCGGCGGATCTGGCTGCACCGCATCGGCGCCGACCCGGACGAGGACGTCTTGGTCTTCGGCGAGGGCCTCGACAAGACCAACTACTACGGCGTGAGCGTGAGCATGGACGGGCGATGGCTCACGGTCAGCGCCGCCGCCGGCACCGCCCCCCGCAACGACATCTGGCTCGCCGACCTGCAGGCAACCGGCCCCGAGCAGCCCGAGCTGCGCGTCGTGCAGCACGGCGTCGACGCCCACACCGCGCTGCGGGTCAGCCGCGAC
>JBOHCZ010000137.1:0-5287 GCA_050699195.1 Streptomycetales bacterium | reverse complement strand
GGCTGCGCGGCCTCGCCGCCCGCGCCGAGGCCACCGCGGTGCTGCCCGGGCACGGGCCGGTGCTGCGTGACGCGCTCGGCGTGCTCACGTACTACCTCGACCACCGCGCCGAGCGGCTCGACCAGGTGCGGGCGGCGCTCGCCGCAGGCGACCGTACCCCCGGTGCGGTGGTCGCACGCGTCTACGCCGACGTGGACCAGGTGCTGTGGCCCGCGGCCGAGCTCTCCGTACGCGCGCAGCTGGACTACCTCGCCGAGCGCGGCTAGACGCGGGTCAGCGGGCGCGGCGGGCCAGGCGGTCGACGTCGAGCAGTACGACCGCACGCGCCTCGAGGCGCAGCCAGCCCCGGGTCACGAAGTCGGCGAGCGCCTTGTTGACGGTCTCCCGCGACGCGCCGACGAGCTGCGCCAGCTCCTCCTGGGTCAGGTCGTGTGTGAGGTGGACGCCCTCGTGGGACTGCACGCCGAAGCGCTTGGAGAGGTCGATCAGGGCCTTGGCCACCCGCCCGGGCACGTCGCTGAACACCAAGTCGGCCATCGTCTCGTTGGTGCGCCGCAGCCGGCGGGCCACCTGGCGCAGCAGCGCCGCCGCGACCTCCGGGCGGCCGGTCAGCCAGGGCCGCAGTGCGTCGTGGCCGAGCCCCAGCAGCCGGCTGTCGGTGAGCGCGCTCGCGGTGGCGGTCCGCGGCCCGGGGTCGAACAGCGACAGCTCGCCGAACATGTCCCCAGGCCCCAGGACGGCGACCATGTTCTCCCGCCCGTCGCTGGACGTTCGGTGCAGCTTGATCTTGCCGTCGATCACGACGTAGAGACGGTCCCCCGGGTCACCCTCGCGGAACAGGGCGTCGCCCCGCTCCAGGCTGACTTCGGCCATCGATCGGCGCAGCGCGGCGGCTGCCTCGTCGTCGAGGGCGGCGAAGAGCGGCGCCTGCCGCAGTACGTCGTCCACGCGTCCTCCTCGTCCGGGGGCCTGGCATGACCGCGCTGGCTGGTGTGACACCAGTCACAGTGTGTCCTACGGGGGCCCGACCTGGGCACCCCAAGTTCTCGTAGGCTGAACGGGTGCCTCGAGAGCCCCATTCCCAGCCGGCCGCCCGGGAGTCCCGTCTCGGTCTGGTGCGCCGTGCCCGCCGCATCAACCGGACCCTCGCGGAAACCTACCCGGACGCGCACTGCGAGCTCGACTTCACCAGCCCGCTGGAGCTGCTGGTCGCGACGATCCTTTCCGCGCAGTGCACCGACGTACGGGTCAACATGGTGACTCGCGTGCTCTTCGCGAAGTACCGCACGGCGCAGGACTACGCCGGCGCCGACCGCGACGAGATGGAAGCGCTGATCCAGCCCACTGGCTTCTTCCGATCCAAGACCAACGCGCTCATCGGGTTGGGGCAGGCGCTGTGCGAGCGGCACGGCGGCGCGGTGCCGCGGCGGATGGCCGAGCTGGTCGCGCTCCCCGGGGTCGGACGCAAGACCGCCAACGTCGTGCTCGGCAATGCGTTCGGCGTGCCGGGCATCACGGTCGACACGCACGTCAAGCGGCTGGTGGGGCGCTTCGGGTGGACGGCCGAGGACGACCCGGTCGCGATCGAACACGCGATCGGCGCGCTGTTCCCCAAGGGCGAGTGGACGATGCTCTCCCACCGGCTGATCTTCCACGGCCGGCGTGTCTGCCACTCCCGCCGCCCGGCGTGCGGTGCCTGCTCCGTCGCGCCGTTGTGTCCCGCCTACGGTGAGGGCGAGATCGATCCCGATAAGGCGCGCAAGCTCGTCAGGCCGCCCCCCGAGCGGGCAGGGAAGCCAGCCGGGGAACAGGCGGGGCAGGCCGGGGAACAGGCGGGGTCGTCCGGACGCGGCGCATGAGGAGGATCCGCACGATCGCGCTTGCCCTGGCCCTGCCGCTCGCCGGGCTGCTCGCCGGCTGCGGGGGGGACCCCGCCGGCCAGGTCTCGCGGCCGGCCGTGGTGCGGTCACCGGGAGGCGGGGGCGATGGGGGCCAGGCGTCGGAGATCAGTGCCCTGCTGACCCGGGCCGGCCTGCCGCGCTGCCCCCAGTCGAGCCCCCAGTCGAGCCCCCAGTCGGGCGGCGGCGCCACGGCCGCCGACGGCCTGCCCAGCACGTCGCTGCCCTGCCTTGGCAGCGGGCCCGACGTCACCCTGTCCGGGCTACGGGGCAAGCCGCTCGTCGTCAACGTGTGGGCAAGCTGGTGCCCGCCGTGCGCTCAGGAGATGCCGCGCCTCGCGCAGGTCCACGAACGGGCCGGGGGGCGGCTGCGGTTCCTGGGCGTTGACATTCTCGACCGGCGCGCCGACGGGCTGGCCGCCGCGCCTGAGTTCGGCATGAGTTTCCCGTCCGTGCACGACCCCGACGGGCTGATCCGGTCCACGCTCAAGGTGCCCGGGCCTCCTGTGACATTCTTCGTGACGCCAGAGGGAAAGATCGCCCATACCCACTACGGGGAGCTGGAGAGCGTGCAGCAGATCACCGGGCTCGTTGAGAGACACCTCGGGATGCGGCTGTGAGCGCGGCCTCCGGCTACGCGGGCAACGGCGACCCCGGTCGGCTGCCCGGGTGGCTTCGGCCGCTCGCCGGCGCGACCGACAGTGTCCCCGCCGAGGACCTGAGCAGGTTTCTGCCGCCGGATGACGGCGGTCGCGAGTCGGCGGTGCTGGTGCTCTTCGGCGAGGGGGCGCACGGGCCCGACGTGCTCGTCATCCAGCGGTCGACAAGGATGCGCAGCCACGCGGGTCAGCCCGCCTTTCCCGGTGGCGCCATCGACCCCGGCGACGACGGGCCGGTCGCGGCGGCGCTGCGCGAAGCCCGTGAGGAGACCGGTCTGGACCCCTCCGGAGTGCTGGTGTTCGCCGAGCTGCCCAGGCTCTACCTGCCACCGAGCGGCTTCGTCGTCGCGCCGGTGCTGGCCTGGTGGCGTCGGCCGAGTCCGGTCAGTGCCGTCGACCCCGCCGAGGTGGAGTCCGTGCACCGGGTACCGCTCGACGAGCTTGTCGATCCCCGCAACCGGTTGCGGGTCCGCCACCCCAGCGGCTACACCGGGCCTGCGTTCCGCGCGAGGGGGCTGCTCATCTGGGGGTTCACCGCTGGGCTGCTGGCCCGGCTGCTCGTACTCGGCGGCTGGGCGCGTCCCTGGAACGAGGAACGGCTCGAGGAACTCCCCGAGTTGTGACCCGGCGGGCCGAACCCGTGTATAACCGTGGGACGCACAACGTGGCGCCGCGCCCTCCAATCCTCGTGAATGAGACGGTAAACGCGTGAACGTCCTCGACCTGCTGCTCCTCGCCGCCGCCCTGTCGTTCGCCCTGTCCGGCTACCGGCAGGGCTTCATCGTGGGAGTGCTCTCGTTCGCCGGCTTCCTCGGCGGTGGCATCCTGGGCATGCTCGTGCTGCCGCAGTTCCTCGAACGGTTCGACGGCGGGCCCGCCTCCTCGATCGTGGCGATCGCGGTCGTGCTGATCGCCGCCATGCTCGGGCAGGTCATCGCGACGCTGATCGGCGGGCAGATCCGGGAGTACGTCACCTGGGAGCCGGCGCGGTTCCTGGACGCCTCGGCCGGCGCCGGGGTGAGCGCCGTCTCGATGCTGCTCATCGCGTGGATCGTCGGGTCGGCTGTCGCGACCGCCTCGATCCCGACACTTTCCCGGCAGGTGCGGGGGTCGCAGGTGCTCCAGGAGATCGACAAGGTGATGCCCGGGGACGCCGCCACCTGGTTCTCGGCCTTCACCCGGGTCCTGGACCGCAACGGCTTCCCCCAGGTGTTCGCGCCGTTCGCCCCCGAGCGCATCCGGCCCGTCGCGCCGCCCGACAGCGAGGTGCTGCGCAGCGGTGCGGTACGGAGCGCACGCGGCAGCATCGTCAAGGTGCTCGGCACCGCGGAGGAATGCTCGCGCCAGGTCGAGGGGACGGGCTTCGTCTACTCCCCGCACCGCATCATGACCAACGCGCACGTCGTCGCGGGAGTCGACGACCCGGTCGTGCTGGTCGGCGACGGAGCGGAGCAACACCAGGGCAAGGTGGTGCTGTTCGACCCGAACCGGGACCTTGCCGTGCTGCACGTTCCGAGCCTCGACGCGCAGCCGCTGGACTTCGACCCGGGTGGCCAACCCAGCGATGACGCGATCGTCGCCGGCTTCCCTCGCAACGGCCCGTTCTCGGCGGGTCCGGCCCGCATCCGCAGCGAGATCAACGCCCGCGGCCCGGACATCTACCACCGCGACACCGTCACGCGCGAGGTGTTCGCGTTGTATGCGACCGTGCAGCCGGGCAACTCCGGTGGCCCGCTGCTCGCCTCCGACGGCGATGTCTACGGGGTGATCTTCGCGAAGTCGCTGGAGGACCCCGACACCGGCTACGCGCTGACCGTGGACGAGGTTGCGGCTCAGGCCAAGCGCGGCGTCACCCGGACGGCGGCGGTGAACACCCAGGACTGCGCCTGACCGGGGCCGGGACGGGTCTGGCGATCTTCCGCGGGGGGCGGATGATCTCCGTTCAGCCGATCTTGAAAAGATCGCCGTGTGCTCGGACATTCCCACGCCACCAGCGGTGCCTGCGCCTGGGCGGCGACCGCCCCCACCCTGCTGCCGTACGTGGGCCTCTATCCCGGCCCGCGCGACATCGTCGTGGGGACGCTGGTGTGTGCCGGGGCGGCGCTGGTCCCCGACCTCGACCATCACGACTCGACGATCGCCGACTTCCTCGGCCCGCCCTCCGAGCTGGCCGCCCGGATCGTGAGCTTCATCTTTCGGGGCCACCGCAACGGCACGCACTCCCTGCTGTTCGTCCTCCTCGCGGGTGCGGTGACTCTCGCCGGGGTGAGTCACCTGGGGCGGGGGTTCCTCCTCGGCACGGTGTTGATGCTGCTCGCTCTCGCCCTGCGGGCGCTGCACCTGCACCCGCCGGGGCGCGGGTTACGTGTCTGGGGGACGATCATGGCGCAGGCGGCGGTAGCCACGTGGGGGGTTGCGCAGTACCTGCCCGGGGCGCCCGACTGGTTGCCCTACGCCGTGGCGCTCGGGTGCGCTGTCCATATCGCCGGCGACTGCCTGACACCGAGGGGCTGCCCGTTGCTGTGGCCGGTGTCCCGCCATCGCTTCGAGATCCCGGTGATCCCCCGTACCGGCGGTCCCGTGGAGACCTGGCTGATCGCCCCCGCGATGGCGGTGGGGACGGTCGCGGCGCTCTACGTGGCGATCGGCGGGTAGCCGTGGGCTTCGGGCCGGGGGCCGTAGGTCAGCGCAGTCGCGGACGGTAGTCCTCCGGGGTCATCGTTTCGAGCC
>JBOHCZ010000136.1:0-5697 GCA_050699195.1 Streptomycetales bacterium | reverse complement strand
GCCATCGCGTGCTCAGCGAGGCGCTGGCCGGATGGCGGGAGAAGTACCCCGACGTGCCGGTCGTGCAGGACATCGTGCTCGGCCTGCCCGACCGCGCGCTGATCGCGGCCTCGACCGACGCCGATCTGCTCATCGTGGGCGCCCGCGGCCTCGGGGGTTTCCTCGGGCTGCCCGTCGGTTCGACGACGCAGGCCGCGTTGCTCCGGGCGCACTGCCCGGTGATGGTCGCACGGGCTCCCGTGGAGGTACTCACCGGCGCCCTTCGCCGGACCCGCGACCCCGGTGGATGACCCGTGACGAAGGTCCCGCCTGCACGTGGCGGTCCGGCCCTTCCACCGGCGTAGGAGCCTCGATGGGATGGCGAGTGTCGAAGTGACGACCGTGCGGACCTCAGGGGGACGCTATGGAAAGCCTGGTACGCCGAGGGACGACCTTTCCCGATTTCGTTGACTGGCTCGGCCTGCCGTTCTTCAGCGAGCGGCCGGGCATGCAGGGCCTGCGCGTCGAGGACTACATCGACGAGGGGCGCTACGTGGTGCGCGCCGAGATGCCGGGTATCGACCCGATGAAGGACGTCGACATCACGGTTTCCGGCGGGATGCTCACGATCCGCGCTGAGCGGCGCGAGGAGCGCAAGGAGAAGCACCGCTCGGAGTTCCGCTACGGCTCGTTCACCCGTACCATCTCCCTGCCCGAGGGGGCGGACGAGAGCGACGTCAAGGCGCGCTACGAGGACGGGATTCTCGAAGTCAGCGTTCCCCTGGGGAAGGAGAAGGAGGCGGCGCGGCACATCCCCGTGCAGAAGACGAGCTGAGGGGTGTGGGGGGTCGCGACGGCAGGCGGTGCGGACCCCATCCCGGCGGCCGGTTGTCCGCCTCCGGAACCCCCCGTTCGGTCCATTCCAGAGACGAAGGGTGGGGAGCGCGGCCGCCGGGATGGGGAGACTGGGTGCCCTGGCTGAAATGCCTGCCCGGCTGCCCGGGTGAACGGACAGCCGGGCCGGCAACCATGCGGTCCGGGACGCTAGTTCTCCTGGATGACCGCGATGGTCTGCTTGGCCGCGGCCTCGGCCTCGGCCTCCTCCGAGTCGAAGTTGACGGCCGCGCCGACGTTGAGCGCCTCGACTTCGGCGAAGTTGAACGACTGGAGAGCCTCACGGGCCGGCAGCAGCTCTGCCGGCTGAACCTCGAGGTCCTGGGCAGACAGGTCATGGGTGATACGCACGATGACTCCTTCTCTGTCACTTCCGCTGGCCGCCGGATCGCTCCGGCAGTGCCCAGTAAGCCAGCCCCTCAGTCACCGGATCGTCACGATTCGCGCTGCAGGGTGACACCCGCCGGATTCGCCACCCCCGAGGCGCCCCCTCCCCCGCCGACCGGGCGCCTCGCCGGACGAGTCCGATTACCGCGATGAGCCCGGGGTAGAAGCCGCTCGGCCGACAGACAGGCGAGGGAGTGGAGGGGGCATGGGTGTGCACTCTGGCGCACCGCGGCACCAGCACATTCGGCTCACGCTGCTGGGCCGGTGGTCGCTGACCCGCGGCGGAGAACCGGTGGCCGTCATGCCGTCGGGGCAGCGGCTGCTCGCGCTGCTCGCGCTGCGGGGTCCGCAGCCACGCAGCCAGGTGGCGGGGACCCTGTGGCCCGACACCTCCGATGCCCAGGCACGCGCCAGCCTGCGCTCTACGACCTGGCGGGTCCGTCACATCGCCCCCCACCTCGTCACCGGCACGCCGCACGAGCTGGCACTCCACCCCACGGTGCAGGTCGACGCCCACGACCTCGTCGACGGCGCTCGCAGGCTGCTCGAACAGCCCCCCGACGGTGACGCACTCATCGCGCACGCCCGGAACCTGCCGCGCGCGGGTGAGCTTCTGCCGGGTTGGTACGACGACTGGGTACTCTACGAGAAGGAGCGGTTTCACCAGCTCCACGTGCGAGCCCTCGAGCTGCTCAGCGAGCGGCTCGCGGAGAAGCGGCGCTTCGGCGAGGCCATCGACGCCGCCCTGGCCGCCGTCACCGCCGAGCCCTACCGGGAGAGCGCGCACCGCGCGGTGATGCTCGCCCACCTCGCGGAGGGCAACGCAGCGGAGGCGATGCTCCAGTACCGGCGTTACCGCTCCCTGCTGAGGTCGGAGCTCGGCATGGAACCCTCGGGTGGCATCCGTGAGCTGGTCACCCCCTACGTACGCGGGGGCTGAGCCGGGCCTGACGCGGTCGGCGGGCGGGTGGCGTTCGGCGTCGCGTGGCAGGGCCCTTCGGCCCTGTGCCGCACGCCGGAGGTGGCGAACCATACGGTGACGGGGAGCAGGTGTCGACGACGCAGCGAGATGCCAGGCGATGAGTGGGACCGGCGACGTCGCGCGTGAGGTGCGGGTGTTCCTCCTCGATGACCACGAGGTCGTCCGCCGCGGCGTGCGCGAGATGCTCGAGAGCGAGGACGACCTGGTCGTGGTGGGCGAGGCCGGCACGGCGGCCCAGGCGCTGGCCAGGGTCCCCGCCCTGCGTCCCGACGTCGCGGTCCTCGACGTGCGCCTGCCCGACGGCGACGGGGTGTCGGTGTGCCGTGAGCTGCGCTCCCGGATGCCGGAGCTGCAGTGCCTGATGCTCACCTCGTTCACCGACGACGAGGCGTTGTTCGACGCGATCATGGCGGGTGCCTCGGGGTTCGCGCTGAAGCAGATCCGTGGTGGCGATCTCGTCAACGCGGTACGGACGATCGCGGCCGGGCAGTCGATGTTGGACCCCAAGGCCACCGCTGCACTGCTCAGGCGGCTCCGCACGGGCGCCAGGGACGCGGACCCGCTCGCCGGGCTCACCGAGCAGGAACGCCGGGTCCTCGAACTCGTCGGCGAGGGCCTGACCAACCGCCAGATCGGGGAGCGGCTGTTTCTCGCCGAGAAGACCGTCAAGAACTACGTCTCGAGCCTGCTCGCGAAGCTGGGGCTCGAGCGGCGCACGCAGGCCGCCGTCTACGTCACCCGGGCCCGCCGCGGGGACGGCCGCTCGACGACGTAGGTATCGCCGGGCGGCGGCGCGGGCCGGGACCGGGTGGGGTACCCGGTCCCGGCCCGGCCGATCCTGCACTACCGCCGGAATACCTGGAACTCGGCGGCGCGCACGTTGAGCGCGTTCGCGCTCGCGGTCGCGCAGTCGGTGTCCGCACGCGGGTCGTTGTCCTGTTCACCGGCGAAGTCGGGTGCTCCGGTGCACTGGTTGGTCACGACCTCCAGTCGCAGGTGAGTGGCGCGGGTGTTCGGGATGCCGAACGACCGCAGGATGAGATCGGGCGCCCTCGGCCGTGGCGCGATGGACGGGAAGGTGTCCTCCGGGCTGGTGAAGACCGGCGTGAACTGCGACGGTGCGAGGCAGTCCACCGCCCCGGTGGCCTCACACGCGAGCACGCGGAACTGGCGCAGCGCCGAGAACCGGTTCTGGCCGCCCGTGTCGGGGTCGCCCTCGATCGCGGGCCGCAGCATCGCGCTCACCTGGACACGCCCTACCTGGTGCGCACCGCCAGCGAGATCGACGGTCACACCCCGCCCGGCGACCGGAGCACCCAGCGACGCCCAGTTGGTCGACTCGTCCTCGTCGACGAGACGCGCCGCGTTGACGCCGTCGCCCGAAGCGGCGGCTCCGCCGGCGCTGGAGGCGAGGTTGGTGGGCATCATCGGCTGCAGGCGTAGCTGGCCGGACCTCAGCCGCAGGTCGGTGACCCGCTCGTGACCGTGCCCGGGCGCGCGAACCACGAAGTCGTACCTGCCGGGCACGATGGCGACGGTGTCGGGCAGCGGCGTGGCGGAGTCGGTGTCGGCCACGGGCACCGCACGGCCCTGGTAGTGGCCGACGAACAGCTGCGCCCCCGCGACCGGCTGGTCGTTCCCGTCGGTCGGACGGAACCGCACCGTGGCCTCGTCCGCGTGCGGGGAGGTGAAGCCGGGCACCGGGTCGGCGTCGGCGTTGGTGCTGCTCGACGCCGTCTCGCCGAGCCCCCGGGCGGCGAAGGCGTTCCACAGCAGATCCTGGTTGGCCCCGCCGAAGCGGATCGCGTCCGCGGCGAGCATGGCGTCGCGCGCGTCGACCATGCTCACGTCGCCCGCGGCCATCAGCAGCCAGGCGTCGAAGACGAGCTGCACCCAGCGCCGGTTGCCGGGACAGGAGGCGGCCTCCCGCTCGCCGTTGGCGCACGACTTCTGCACGGCGGGGCTGCGAGCCCCGTACCGGTCGACGAACGCCTGGCGGATATCGAAGTTCGTGGCGCTCCAGATCTCCCCATCGGCGTGTACCTGCTGGCCGACGAGGTCGTAGGCGACGTCACTGTAGTTGAGCGGGCTCGCGCTCATGTTGTAGTTGCGGATCCCGGCCACCGGGTCGCTGGTGACGTACTGACCAATGGTGAACGCGCTGATCCCTTCGGGCGCGTAGCCGTGCTCGTTGACGATCTCCATCGCCATCAGGTCCGACCAGCTCTCGCCCATCGCACCGGCCTGCGGACCGGTCAGCCGCCCGTCCGGCCCGGCCACCATCCGGTTGCTGATCGCATGCGTGTACTCGTGGCCGATCACGCTCATGTCGTAGTCGCCGTCGACGCACGGGGCGTAGAAGCCGCCGGCGATCGGCTGCCAGAGGTACATGTTGGTGATCGGCGCGATGCCGTCCGGCGGCGTGATCTGGTTGGCGTTGTCGCGTGCCGCGAACGTGGGCGGCCCGCCGGTGATGCCGCCGGCCTGCGCGTTGCCCTGCTCGGGGTCGTCGGCGAGGCCGCCGCGGTCGAAGTTGTCGTCCTGCAGGTTGAACGCGGTCTCGGTGAACCCGAGGTGGTGGGACCAGTCGTGCATGCGGTTGTGCATCGCGAACAGGTTCGCCCGCGCGGCGTCGATGTCGTTGCGCGCGCTGCTCTCGAACACCTCAGGCGAGCACCCCTCCTCGAACCACTGGTTGGTCCAGGGGTAGACGTAGTCGCGCGTCTCGCTCGGGGTCGCGGGCTCCTTGCCCACCGTACGCGCGTCGTTGGTGTTCCAGTTGTGCACCGTACGGGCGTTGTTGCCGAGCGTCGTCTCTGTCGGGTCGCCCTTCTTCGGATCGACGTCCCACTCGAGGGGTGACGCGGAGGTGCCCACCGATTCGGCACACCCATCGCCGGGGGTCCAGCACCACCGCACGCGATCGTCGCTGGTGGAGTAGTCGACCGGTGGGGAGTTGGGGAAGACCTGCCACCCGGGGTTGTCGGAGTCGTGGTCGATCAGGTGGTCGCGCACGAGCACGCGGCCGTTGCGCGCGTCGACGTAGGACGAGAAGGCCACCGGCTCGGCCGCCTGGTTGTCGATCAGCACCACGTGGAAGGCCGTGCGTACACCGCCGGGGGTGGGGACCGCCACCTTGCGGGCGCGCACGGGGCTGGTCAGTCCGTCGGCACGCAGCGCTGACCAGCCGTGCTCGGTGCCGGCCGGCTCGATGTCGCCGGGCTGCAAGCCGGCGTCGGCCGCCGCCTCCGTGACCGCGGCCTCGGCCGTGAGCGTCGCCGGCGCCGGGACCGCGACGTCGCGGGCAAGCGAGGAGCTGACGTGATAGGCGGCGCCGTCTCGAACCCCCACCACGAGCAGGCCGTCGCGCCCGGCTTCGAGTTCACCGAAGCGCTGGCGCAGCAGCACGGCCGCGCCCTCGCCCATCGGGGAGACCGAGACGACCTCCAGGGCCG
>JBOHCZ010000135.1:0-8196 GCA_050699195.1 Streptomycetales bacterium | reverse complement strand
CGCTGAGCAACCGCTCGAGCAGGTCACCGCGATCGGCGCCGAGCGTCTCGGCGGCCGAGTACAGGTACAGCCCGTGACCGGCTTCATCCTGCACCTTGGCGAGCAGGATCGCCTTGCGACGCAGGCTGGGCGCGCGACCGATCCAGTTGCCCTCGGGCTGCATGCCGATGATCTCGGAGTGCGCGTGCTGGGCGATCTGGCGCACCAGTGACGTGCGGTAGGCGTCGGGCATCCAGTCGCGGGGCTCGACGCGCAGGTCTCCGGCGATGGTCTGCTCGAACTCGCGCACGAACTCCTCGGACCGGGGCGCGGGCTGGGGCGGGCCCGGCGGGGCCCCTCGAGCGCTGCCGCCCCTGACACTGTCAAGGCCAGTGTCCACGGCCGCCCCTCTCGTCGACCGAACGTTCGGTTGAACGATAACCCGGCGTGCCGGAGCGGTCAATGCGGGTGGGGTCGACATTGCGAGGGCCTGTTATCTCTCGAATGAGGGCGTCTGCGCCGCACCGTCGGCTCGTCACCGGCCGTAACGGGTAGAGTTACTGTCCGAGGCAGGAACGGGAAGAGGCGGGAAGAGGTCAGCCTGACTGTGCGTGTGCGTGTGCCATGGGAGAACCGCAATGTACGACTCGTGATGGCCGTTCTCGCACCTGCCGCCGGCCTGGGGTTCGCCACCGGCGCCCTGACAGGAGACGCGGGCCGGACGCCCCAGGCAGCGCCGTCCGCCGCCGCGCCGACCTACGACCTCTCCACACCGTCGTCCGGCCCGACCCAGCAGCCAGGTTCCGGCGGCACCGGTGACGTGGACGCCGGACGGACGCTGCCCGACCACGACGGCGCCCGCCGGGACCCGGGGCGGACGCCGGGTCCGACACCAGAGGCCACCAGGACGCCCACCCAGCGGCCTGACCGGGGCGGCGGGACCCGCTCCCCGGACCCCGGCGGGGGCGGAGACCCTGAGCCGACCTCGCCGTCGCCGACATCGTCATCGCCACCCCCAACCCCGACGGCCACCACACAACGCGGCGGCGGAGGGAATGACCTGGTGGGGTAGGGCTCCGCGGCATCCGGCCCCGATCCTCACATGTCGCCGAAGTCGTCGTAGCGCATCCGCGTCAGCGGCACTCCGGTCTCGAGGAGCCGGCTGACGGTGGCCCGGACCATCCCCGCCGAGCCGCAGACATAGACGTCGCAGTCGTGCCAGGTGCCGTACCGCACGAGAACGTCGGGGAGCATGCCCCGCTCGCCCGGGTACTCCGGCTCGTGGGAGACCGCCGGCACCACCGTGAGGCGCGGGTGGCTCTCGGCCAGCCGCCTGAGAGCCGCCAGGTCGTAGAGCTCGGCTGTGCGCCGGGCGCCGAAGAACACCGACACCGGGCGCTCGCGGGGGCCCCGCGCGGTCTCCTCGAGGAGCGCCTTGATGGGCGCGAGGCCGGTGCCGCCCGCGACCATGACGATGTCGCGGGTCGAGGCATGGTCGACGACCATGTTGCCCTTGGCGGCGCCGATGCGCAGCGTGTCGCCGACCCGCGTGTGCCTGACCAAGGCGCCGCTCACCCATCCCGCGTCCACCGCGCGAACGTGGAAGTCGAGGACGCCGTCAGGGCGGGGGGCGTTGGCCATCGAGTAGGTTCGCCAGACCCGGGGCCACCGCGCGGTCTCGAGGCTGACGTACTGCCCCGCCTTGTAGGGCAGCGCACGGTGCGCCCGCACCGACATGACCGCGATGCGCTCGGTGCGCCGCTCGTGCGCCACGACCTCGCCGTTCCACCACGGTGGGGAGTCGTCCTCGGCCTGCTCGGCCGCGTCGATCATGGCGCCGGCGAGGCGCTGGTACACCTCGATCCAGGCCGCCTCCATCTCGGGGGTCCATGACTCGCCGACATAGCGGCGCATGGCGCCGATCAACGCCTTGCCCACACTGTCGTAGTGCTCGGGCCGCACCGCGAACTTGCGGTGGTCGCGTCCGAGCTCCGCGAGGTAGCTGTGCAGGAAATCGGCCCGGTCGATGCCGTGCACGATGGAGATCAGCGCCCGGAAGAACCGGTCGCGCTGGCCGTCCATGGCCGCGGGGAACATCTCCCGCAGCTCGGGTCGCTCGAGGAACAAAAGGGCATAGAAGTGCCCAGCAACCTGGTCGAAGACATCCTCGACCAGGGCAAAGCTCTCCTTGAGAAGTCGTGGGTCGAACAGCATCGGCAACCTCGCCGGTGTTGGGAGTCAGCCCGGGAGGGGCAAATCGGGGACCCGTCGGACACTAGCGGCGTCGTCGCCGTCTGGCCACAACCGGGTACCCGACACCGCCACCTCGGTGCTACCGCGCCGGCGGCTTTCCGTGCAGACTGTGTGACCCGAAGCAGCGGCTCAAGCACTGACTCCCGAAAGGAGCCGCCGTGAGCGACATGCCCGAACGGGCCGGGTCGCGGGGTGAGCATCAGCTCCAACGCGAACTCGGGACCGAGCAACGTGCCGATCGGTTCTACGGCCGACAGGTCCTGGACCACCTCAACCCGCGGATGCGCGCCTTCGTCTCCCGGCAGGAGATGCTGTTCGTGGCAACCGCGGACGCCGGAGGCGAGTGCGACGCGAGCCTGCGGGCCGGGCCGCCGGGGTTCATCCAGGTTCTCAGCCCCAGAACGCTCGCCTACCCCGAGTACCAGGGCAACGGTGTGATGGCGAGCCTCGGCAATATCCGCGAGAACCCCCACATCGGACTGCTCATGATCGATTTCGTCGAGGATGTGATCGGCCTCCACGTCAACGGAAGGGCGCAGACGGCCGGGGACGCGGCGCTGCGCGCCACCCACCCCGTGGCGGTGCCCGACCGCACCGCGGGCCGCGCGCCGAAGCGCTGGGTGGTCGTCTCCGTGGTCGAGGCCTACATCCACTGCTCGAAGCACATCCCCCGGCTCGTCAGGCCCTCACCCGGCGACGGCTGGGGCGAGCAGTCGCGCCGCGGGAGCGGGGACTACTTCCAGGCCAGGGACACCCCGCGGCCCTGGTGCGCCACGCCGGCCGCGCGGTGACTGAGCCCCTGACCGGCCCCCTTGACCGGGCCCCCTGACCGGGCCCCCTGACCGGCACGGGACCCGATTTCAGCCCGAGGCGACGTCCACGACATGCTCCGGCCGCACGGGCACCCTCGTCAGCGGGCGGCCCGTCGCGTCGCGGATGGCGGCGACGATGGCCGGCGTCGACGAGATCGTGGGCGCCTCCCCCGCGCCCTTGACGCCGTACGGGGCCTGCGGGTCCGCCAGCTCGAGGATCTCCATCCGTACCGGCGGCATGTCAAGCACGGTCGGAACGAGGTAGTCGGTGAACGAGGGATTCTGCAACCGGCCCGCGCGGAGCTGCAGCTCCTCCATGACGGCCAGCCCGAGGCCCTGCGCGCTGCCGCCCTCGAGCTGGCCCTCGACCGCCTGCGGGTTCAGCGCGCGTCCTACGTCCTGCACGACCGCCAGCTCCACGACCCGGACGAGGCCGGTCTCCACGTCGACGTCAACGATTGCGCGGTGCGCCGCGAAACTGTACTGAACGTGCGCGTCACCCTGCCCGGTCTCGGGGTCGAGCGGGGCGGTGGGCTGGTGACGGAACTCCCGGGTCTCCTCGACCGCGGTCTCGCCCAGCAGGTCGGCGAGCGAGACCACCGGGTCGCCCCCGGGTGCGATGATCTTGCCGTCTCGCAGGGTGAACCCGTCCCGCCCGTGGAGCAGCGCGGGCCACTCGTGGCCGTGCCGTTGCAGGGCGAGGAGAACGAGCCGCTCCCGTACCGCCTCGCAGGCCGCCTTGACCGCTCCCCCGGTGAGGTAGCTCTGCCGGGACGCCGACGTGGAACCGGCCGAACCGACCTGGGTGTCGGCGGTGCGCACGATCACGTGCGCGACGCCCAGCTCCGTACGGGCGATCTGGCCCTGCACCGTCACGAGCCCCTGCCCGACCTCGGCGGCAGCGGTGTGCACCTCGACCGACGGCTCACCGCCGGTCACGTGCAGGCGCACCCGGGCCGTCGAGTAGTCGTCGAACCCCTCGGAGAAGCCCACGTTCTTGAAACCCAGCGCGTACCCGACGCCGCGCCGCACACCCTCCCCGTGGGTGGCGTTGGACACCCCGCCCGGCAGCGCTGTGAGGTCAGCTCCCGGGGGCCCGCTTCTCGCGCGCACCTGCGGCGGCAGCGCCATGGCCGAGAGCCGAGTGAGGTACTGCCCGACCGGAACCTCGCCGGCGACGTGCTGGCCGGTCGGGAGCGTGGCTGCCGCGGTCCGCATGGCGTTGCGGGCGCGCAGCTCGAGCGGGTCCATGTCCAGCGCGGCCGCCAGCCTGTCCATCTGGGACTCGTAGGCGAAGCAGGTCTGGACCGCACCGAAACCGCGCATGGCCCCGCACGGCGGGTTGTTCGTGTAGACCACACGCGCGTCGATCGAGGCGTGCCCGCACTGGTAGGGCCCGACGGCGAAGCACGCGGCGTTCGAGCATACGGCGGGTGAGCTGGAGGCGTAGGCGCCCCCGTCGAGGAGGATGTCGGCCTCGACGAAGACGAGCGTCCCGTCCCGCGCCGCGCCGTGGGTGTAGCGCAGCCGGCCGGGATGGCGGTGCACGTGGCCGACGAACGACTCCTGGCGGGTGTAGGACATCTTGACCGGGCGGCCGGTGTGGAGGGCGAGCAGGCAGGCGTGCACGTGGATCGACAGGTCCTCGCGCGCTCCGAACGCCCCGCCCACGCCGGAGAGGGTGAGCCGGACCTTCTCGGGGGGCAGGGCGAGCGCCGCAGCGAGTTGGCCGCGGTCGACGTGCAGCCACTGCGTGGCGACGTAGAGGTCGACCCCGCCGTCGTCGCAGGGCAGGGCCAGGCCCGACTCCGGCCCGAGCGGCGCCTGGTCCTGCATCCCTACCTGGTACTCGCCCGTGACGACGACGGCGGCTGCTGCTGCTGCCCGGGAGCGGGCGGCTGAATCCCCCCGCCGTATCCGGACGTGCCGGGTGAGGTTCCCCGAGGGATGCAGCTTCGGTGCATCGGGGGCGAGGGCGAGCTCCGGGTCGGTCAGCGGGTCGAGCACCTGGTAGTCGACGTGCACGCGCTCGGCGGCCCGCCTGGCCGTCTCCGGATGGTCGGCCGCCAGGACGGCGACGGGCTCACCCTGGTAGCGGACCAGGGTGCCGGCGAGCACCGGCTGGTCGGGCAGGTCGAGCCCGTAGCTGTTGGCGCCGGGAACGTCCCCGGCGGACAGCACGGCGAAGACGCCGGGCGTCTGGAGTGCCCCGGTGATGTCGATCGCCTGGATGCGCGCGTGCGCGTGGGGACTGCGCACCGTGAGTCCCCACAGCATGTTCTCGGCCCACAGGTCGGAGGCGTAGGCGAAGTCGCCCGTCACCTTGAGCAGCCCGTCGGGCCGGACCGCGCTCTGCCCGACCACCCCGGCGGGAGTCGCGATCCGCGTGGGCGGGAGCGGCGCCGCGTAGGCGCGGCTCACGGCGGGGTCCCGGCGGCCAGCCGTACGGCGTCGAGGATCTTGCCGTAGCCGGTGCAGCGGCACAGGTTCCCCGCCAGGGCCTCGCGGATCTGCGCGTCGTCGGGCGCGGGGTTGCGGCGCAGCAGATCGTGCGTCGCGACGATCAGCCCGGGGGTGCAGAAACCGCACTGCACGGCACCGGAGCGCAGGTAGGCCGCCTGCACCGGGTGCAGGCCGTCCTCGGTGGCCAGGCCCTCGACGGTGAGCACCGTCCGCCCGTGCGCCTGTCCGGCCGCGACGAGGCAGGAGCAGACGAGCGTCGCGTCCAGATAGACCGAGCACGAGCCGCATTCGCCCTGCTCGCAGGCGTTCTTCGAGCCGGGCAGGCCGAGGCGCTCGCGCAGCAGGTAGAGCAGGCTCTCCCCCGGCCAGACGTCGTCGGCCTCGCGGCGGTCGCCGTTGACCGTGCAGGTGACGCGCATTGGTCAGCTCCTCCGATCGTCGGCCCACGCCCAGGTGAGCGCCCGCCGGGCGATGACGGCCAGGGCCCGCCTGCGGTAGGCCGCGCTGCCCCGGACGTCGTCGATGGGGCGGGTCGCGGCCACCACGAGCTCCGCGAAGCGGCGGGTCAGGGCGTCGGGCAGCGCGGCACGGGTCGACCACAGCCGCTCCTCGTCGAGCGCCGCCTCGGCGAAACGCTCCGCCTCCTGGGCCGGCAGCGGGATCGGGGCGGCGGAACCGATGCCGGTGCGCACGGTCCGCTCCTCGTGGTCGAGCGTCACGGCGAACGAGCACACCGCGATGACCATCGCGTTGCGGGTGCCGATCTTGGAGAACTGCTGCCCACCACGGGCCGGCCGGACCAGTACGGCGGAGATCAGCTCGTCGGGCGCGAGGTCGCTGCGCCCCGGGCCGGTGAAGAACTCCCGGGCGGGCACCCTGCGGGCCCCGCGCACCGACGCCACCTCGACGAGCGCGTCCGATGCCAGCAGCGGCGGGTGCGCATCGCCTGCGGGTGAGGCGGAGCCGAGGTTGCCGCCTAGCGTGCCCCGGTTGCGGATCTGCGGCGAGCCCACGGTGCGCGAGGCCATCGCAAGACCGGGCAGCCGGCCGCCGAGCTCGGTCACGACACGCGTGTAGGTCACACCCGCGCCGAGCCGCAGCAGGGCGCCGTCGGCGTCCCATTCGGCGAGGTCCGGCAGGTGGCAGAGGTCGAGGAGCGCGCGCGGCCGGCGGCGGTCGAAGTTGAGGTCGACCATGACGTCGGTGCCGCCGGCGATGGGCAGCGCGCCTGGGTGGGTGGCGCGCGCGGCGAGGGCATCGCTCCAGCTGCGCGGCTGCAGGAACTCCATCAGCCACCCCACGGCCAGGCCCAGGCCGCCATGGCCCCGGCCTCCGACGCCGACCCCGACCCGGACCCCGACCCGGACCCCGTTCCAGGTGCCGCGGCCCCGGTCGCCCCCCGTGTCACCGTGCCCTCGATGAGCCCGTAGGGCCGGTCCGCCGCGTAGAAGACCTCTCCATCGTTGCGCAGCCGAAACGGTGACAGGTCGACCTCGAGGTGGTGCTTGTTCGGCATCCGCAGCCGGATCTCGGCCACCTCGGGGCTCGTGGTGAGGGCGGCCTCGCCCATGGCGTAGAGGGTCTGCTGCAGCGAGAGGCTGTGTGTGGTGGCGAAGGCCTCGAGCAGCGCCCCGCGGGTCCGCTCGTAGGACTTCGACCAGTCCACGTCGAGCCCGGAGTGCCGCCAGCGCGCGTCGATCTCCGTGGCGAGGATGCGGTCACGGGTCTCTTCCAGCGTGGTGTAGCGGTCCTTGAGGTAGCCGTGGAACTCCGAGCCCGTCGATTTCAGGACGGTCAGCGCCGCCAGTCCGGACAGCACGCAGCACTGCTCACCGTCGGCGCCCTGCCGGTAGGCGCCCTGCCGGTAGGCGACGGTCGCCGTCCGCCGCTCACCCGGGGCCTGGACGAAGGCATGCGGGTGCCCGGCACCGCGCACGGCCATCCGCTGCCACGCCTGCTCGACGACGTGGACGCGGGCCCGGGTGATCGCGGTGTACTCCTCGACGAAGAAGCGCGCCAGCAGCAGCGCGAAGTCCTCGACGGCTCGGACCGGATGCTCCTTGGCCAGGGCGAAGACGACGTTCTTCTGGGTGTCGGTGGCGACGACGTGGGTGTTGTCGCCCTCGATGTGCACCGCGTCGAGATCACCGGCGAGGGCAACGCTCACGGTGAGATCCGCAAGGTCGTGTCGCTCGCCCCGGCGCGTGACGCGAACGAGGTGGATCTCGGCCTTGCCGTACTGGTTGGCCCCTACGGTGATCGCCACGGGTCGGCTCCTAGCGCTGCTCCCCCGCGACTCAGCAGCTTCTCGAGCCGGAGCCGTGCGATCTTACGCTGCTCCTCGGCGGCCTCGGCCAGCTCGGTCCGCGGGTCGTTGTCGAGTCGTCGTGCCAGTTCCGCGAGGATCTGCGGGGCGGAACGGCCGGTGGCGCAGATCAGGAAGACGTGGCCGAAGCGCTCCTCGTAGCGACGGTTGCCGTCGCGCAGTGCGGCGACGACGTCCGCAGCGGCCTCCTCGACGCCCTGCTGCTCCTGCCGCGACCAGCGCGGCGCCGCTCCACCGGTGCGCTCGCCGGTGCGCTCGCCGATGCGCGGGTGACCCTCGAGGGCGTCCCGGAGATCATGCTCGGTGAGACTGCCGGATGCGGCGTCGGAGGCATCGAGCGCAGCCTGCAGGCCGGCGTAGGGG
>JBOHCZ010000134.1:0-3710 GCA_050699195.1 Streptomycetales bacterium | reverse complement strand
GTCCCGAACCGGGCCGGTTGCGGTACTCCCGCGACGAGCCCAACGTGAGCTCCCGGCGTGGTGCCGCCGCCACGCCGGGAGTTCCGCCGTCCGGCGAACCTTGCCGGCCTGGAGCAGCAGCAGATTCTCGGCGACGGCCTCCTGCGTGACCATGTGCGTCACCCCGCAGCGGCAGCACGGTGTGCGGGCGCCGCAGGGTGTGGGCGACGGCGACGTTCTCCCTCGGCGAGCCCGTGGCACGCCGAGGGAGAAGCGTCGCGTGCGGGCGAACTGGCGGGGCAGGCTCGTGGTGATCACCCAGGCACCATAGGCACGAAGGCAAGCGGCTGCCCGGTGCCCGAGCCACGTTCCAGCGGCCGCACGCCGGCAGGTACCGTTCGTGGTTGCCCGGCAGACGACCGGCAGACGACCGGCAGACGATCAGAAGGAGAACAGTGGACAGATCAAGGTTAGGGCGCATCGGGGGTCTGGCCGCCGGCGCCGCGCTCGGCACGCTGCTCACGGCTTGCAGCGACACGGGCGGTAGCACCGTCAAGACCGACTCGGGCAAGGAAGTCCAGCTGATCAGCGAGGGGCAGCTGACGGTCTGCACTCACCTGCCCTACCAGCCTTTCCAGTTCCGCGAGGGCGACGAGATCGTCGGCTTCGACGTCGACATGATGGACCGCGTCGCACAGCGGCTCGGCGTTGAGCAGCAGATCGTCGACACCCCGTTCGAGGGCATCCAGTCGGGAGAGGATCTCAGCGCCGGCAAGTGCGACGCCGCCGCCGCCGGCATGACCATCACAGGCGAGCGAGAGAAGAAGATCGACTTCTCCGACCCCTACTTCGACGCCACACAGGCACTCGTCGTGAAGAAGGGTGCCTCCTACTCCGGCCTCGAGGACCTCGAGGGTGAGACGCTCGGCGTGCAGGACGGCACGACCGGCGAGATCTACGCCGAGGAGAACGCCCCCGAGGGCGTCGAGCTCCGCGCCTACGAAGACCTCGCGCTGCTGCTGACCGCGGTGAAGACGGGGCAGATCCCGGCCGCGATCAACGACAGCAGCGTGCTCTACCCCTACATCGAGAAGAACCCGGACACGGCGGTGGTGACGGAGTTCGACACCGGCGAACAGTACGGCTTCGCGGTGAAGGAGCAGGACTCCGAGGCGCTGCTCGAGGTCATCAACGAGGTCCTCGCGGAGTCGAGGTCGGACGGCAGCTACGACGAGACCTACCGGAAGTGGTTCGGCGAGGCCCCCGAGAAGTAGACGAGGTCCCTCGATGGCCGTCGTGGCACTCACCCGCCGCCGCCGCGGGCAGCTCTCGCGCGGGCTGCAGTACGCCGCCGTCGTGCTCGTCGTCGCCCTCGTGGCGGTGTTCGCCGACTGGGGCGAAATCGCCGATGCGTTCCTCGATCTCGAGGTCGCGGCGCAGCTGTTCCCCGCGATCTTCACGACCGCGCTGAAGAACACCCTCATCTACACCGCGTGCGGCTTCAGCTTCGGTCTCGCGCTGGGCCTCGTGCTCGCGCTGATGCGGCTGTCCTCCGTCGGGCCGTACCGCTGGTTCGCCAACGGTTTCATCGAGCTGTTCCGCGGGCTGCCGGCCCTCGTCGTGTTCATCGCCTTCGGGTACGGCCTGCCGATCGCGTTGCAGCTGCAGGTGCCAGGCGGGGTTGTGGGCACCGTCACGGTCGCGCTCGGGCTCGTCGGCGGCGCCTACATGGCCGAGACGATCCGGGCCGGCATCCTGGCCGTGCCGAAGGGCCAGATGGAGGCGGCCAGGTCGCTGGGGATGTCGCATTCCAGGGCCATGCTGTCGATCGTCATCCCGCAGGCGTTCCGCATCGTCCTGCCGCCGCTGACCAACGAGCTGATCCTGCTGACGAAGGACTCCTCCCTCGTCTACCTGCTGGGGCTCACGCTCGAGACCCAGGAGCTGACCAAGTACGGCCGGGATGCGCTCTCCCAGTACGTCAGCATGACGCCCCTCCTGGCCATCGGGCTGTGCTACCTGACCATCACGGTCCCGCTGTCCGCGCTGGTACGGCGGCTCGAGGCACGAAACGCGAGGGCGCAATGAGCGAGACCATTCGCACAGCGCGGCGGACGCCCAGGGCCGCGATCGAGGTCGTCGACCTGCACAAGCGTTTCGGCGATCTCGAGGTGCTGCGCGGCATCGACTTCCACGTCGACCCCGGTGAGGTCGTCTGCGTCATCGGGCCCTCCGGCTCGGGCAAGTCGACGCTGCTGCGGTGCGTCAACCTGCTGGAGAAGCCCACGGCGGGGGCGGTGCACGTCGACGGGGTGGAGGTCACCGACCCCGAGATCGACATCGACGCGGTCCGCCGCCGGATCGGCATGGTCTTCCAGCAGTTCAACCTGTTCCCGCACCTGACCGTGATGCAGAACCTCACGATCGCCCAGCGCCGCGTGCTGGGCAGGCCGAGGCCGGCGGCCGAGCGGGTGGCCCGGGAGAACCTCCTCCGGGTGGGTGTCGAGGCCAAGGCGGGCGTCTTCCCCGCCCAGCTCTCCGGCGGGCAGCAGCAGCGAGTGGCCATCGCCCGTGCGCTGTCGATGGATCCCGCCCTCATGCTCTTCGACGAGCCGACCTCCGCCCTGGACCCCGAGCTCGTCGGCGATGTGCTCGGGGTCATGCAGCGGCTCGCCACCGAAGGCATGACCATGGTCGTCGTCACCCACGAGATGTCCTTCGCGCGCGAGGTCGCCGACCGGGTGGTGTTCATGGACGAGGGGATCATCGTCGAGCACGGCACCCCCGCGGCGGTGCTCGGGGCGCCGCGTCACGAGCGCACCCGTGCCTTCCTCGCACGCGTCCTGCACCCCGTGGCCCCAGTGGTGGGCCAGTGATGGGGCCACGGGGTGGGTGCGGAGTGAGACTTGGGTAGCCCCGTCGACCGCGCGACACGGCGCCCCCGCGGTCCCGCGGACAGCCGTGACGTGCTGCCCGGAGGGGGTGCCGCACTCCTCGGTCCCGCGTTCGTCGCGTCGATCGCCTACGTCGACCCGGGCAACGTGGCGACCAACGTCGCGGCCGGCGCGGCGCACGGGTACCTGCTGGTGTGGGTGCTGGTGGCGGCGAACGTGCTGGCCATGCTGGTGCAGTACCTGTCGGCCAAGCTCGGGGTGGCGACCGGGGCCACGCTGCCCGGCCTCTGCCGGGAGCAGTACCCCCGCCCGGTCGCACTCGGCCTGTGGGCGCAGGCCGAGCTGGTCGCGATCGCGACGGACCTGGCCGAGGTGCTCGGCGGTGCGATCGCGCTGCACCTGCTTTTCGGTATTCCGCTGCTCACCGGGGGGGTCATCACGGGGGCGGTGTCGTTCGCCGTACTCGCGCTGCAGTCCCGCCGCAGCCAGCGCACCTTCGAGATCGTCATCACCGGGATGCTGGCCGTGATCCTCGTGGGTTTCCTGTACTCGGCCCTGGATGCCGGACCGGCGATGGGCGGGTTCGCCGGAGGGTTGGTCCCGCGACTCGCGGGGGTCGAGACCCTGCTGCTGGCGGCGGGCATGCTGGGCGCGACGGTGATGCCACACGCCATCTACCTGCACTCCGCACTGGTCCGCGACCGCCACCGTACCGACCTGCTCGACGACTCGCAGGCCTCGCTGGCGCGCCGGCACCGGCTGCTCACCGCGACCCGGGTCGACGTGGTGGCGGCCATGGCCGTCGCGGGCAGCGTGAACATCGCGATGCTGCTGGTC
>JBOHCZ010000133.1:0-10300 GCA_050699195.1 Streptomycetales bacterium | reverse complement strand
GGGCGGGACACCGCGGCCCGCCACCGCGCGAGCCGCTCGCTCGCCGCGGCGAGCCCCTCCGGGGTCCAGTCCCAGTCGTCACGGTAATGGTGCGCGAGCAGCGCGAGCCGTACCGCCATCGGATCGTGCCCTGCACGCCGCAGACCGGAGACGAAGACCAGATTCCCCCGCGACTTCGACATCTTCTCGCCTTCGAGCCCCACCATCCCGGCGTGCACGTAGGCCCGCGCGAACGGCCATGAGCCGGTGGCGACGTAGGCCTCCGAGGCACCCATCTCGTGGTGCGGAAACGCGAGATCACGCCCGCCGCCCTGCACATCGAAACCGGTGCCGAGATAGGCGCTGGCGATGGCCGCGCACTCGACGTGCCACCCTGGCCGCCCCTCCCCGAGCCGGGTTTCCCAAGCGGGCTCCGCCTCCCGCGCCCCCTGCCACAGCAGGCAGTCGAGGGGATCCTTCTTGCCCGGCCTGCCCGGGTCGCCGCCGTTCTCACCGAAGGCCCGCAGCATCGCTTCCTGTCCGAGACCGGACACCCCGCCGAACCGCGGGTCGGTACTCACCGGAAAGTAGAGGTCCCCGTCCACGTCGTAGGCCGCGCCCCGGTCGCGCAGCCGCTCGATCAGCTCGACGATCAGCGGGATCGCTTCGACCGCGCCCACGTAGTGCCGCGGCGGCAGCGTCCGCAGCTCGGTCATGTCCTCCCGGAAAAGGGTCGTCTCCCGCTCTGCGAGCGCCGCCCAGTCGGCGCCGGTCTGCCGGGCGCGTTCGAGTAGTGGGTCATCGACGTCTGTGACGTTCTGTACGTAGCGGACCTCGTGTCCGGCGTCCAGCCAGGTACGGCACAGCAGATCGAAGGCGACGTAGGTGGCCGCGTGCCCGACATGCGTGGCGTCGTAGGGGGTGATGCCGCAGACGTAGAGGCGTGCCGTCCGCCCTGGCGCCGTCGGCCGGACATCGCGGGCGGAGGTGTCATAGACACGGGGCGACAGGCCCGTACCGGGCAGCTTCGGAACCTCAGGTGCCGGCCATGCGTCCATGGCCCGACTGTAGTGCGCGCAGGCGACCGCGCCGGGGGCGTCCGCCGGACGCGGGTCCGGTTCAGATCGGCGGCCAGGGCACGGCGGGCCAGCGGCCCCACGGTTCGGGGTGGCGGCGGGTGCGCAACAATCGGGAGACGCGTGTGGCGGACATCGCGACCTCGGCGTCGTCGAGATGCTCCCGCAACGCACGGCCGAGGTCGCGTGCCAGCTCTGCGCTCAGCCGCGTGAGGACGTCGATGGTGTCGTCGGGTAGCCGCTCCCCGCCCCAGCCCCACAGCAGCGTACGCAGCTTGTCCTCGGTCGCGAAGCACACCCCGTGATCGACGCCGTACACGTGGCCGTCACGGGTCGGGAGGAGGTGGCCGCCCTTGCGATCGGCGTTGTTGAGCACCACGTCGAGCACGGCCATCCGGCGCAGCCTCATGTCGTCGCGGTGCGCCAGCACGGCAGGCGGGCCGCTGTCGACGACCGCCTCCGCGACAGCCAGCCAGCCCTCCGCAGGCCCCCCGCGCAGCAGGCCGACGAGCTCCTCGTCGGGGTCGCTGTCGATCCACAGCTGGCACATGCCCGGGCCGAACCGGCCTTCCCGCAGCACCGTCGGCGGGACGATCCCCCAGCCCGTGGCCTCGGACACCAGGTAGGCGGCCATCTCGCGGTGCGCGAGGGTGCCGTCGGGGAAGTCCCAGAGCGGGCGCTCCCCCGCCACCGGCTTGTACACGCAGGGCACGCTGACGCCGTCGAGGCTGACGGAGCAGTAGAGCGTGGCGTTGGACGCCTCGACGAGCCGGCCCAGGACCTCCATCTCGCCGGCGCGCAGCAACTCCCGCGCGTGGTCAGCGGTGAGCTCGGTCCGCGACGGGTCGTCGCCGAAGCCGGCGAGTGCGCCCTGCCCGCTCATGTTTCCAGTGTGGGGTGGCGATGTCCGTTCTGGCGCGGACAGATGTGACCCTCGGCGTCGATGGGCAGCCCGCAGAACGGGCAGGAGGGCCGGCCCGCACCCACGACGGAGAGCGCACGCTGGGCGAACGCGCGCGCCTGCGCGCCGCTGATCCGCACCCGCAGGAGGTCGGGCCCCTCGGGGTTGTCGTCCTCAGGAAAGGGCTCGGGCTCCCCCTCGTCCTCGTCGCCGACCCGGGCCTGGGCCTCGATGACCACGCGCTCGGCCTCGGCGTCCCAGGCCAGCGCCATGGCTCCGACCCGGAACTCCTCGAGGATGGGCTGGTCGAGCGGCGCGGTGTCGTCGATATCGCCTGGGGGGATCGCGGGCACCGGCGCTCCTCCGCCGCTGCGGCGCAGCACCTCGTCGAGCAGCTCGTCCACGCGCTCCGCGAGCAGGGCCACCTGCTCTTTTTCCAGCGCGACGCTCGTCACGCGGCCGCCGCCGGTGGCCTGGAGGAAGAACGCCCGCTGGCCGGGCTGGCCGACCGTTCCGATCACGAACCGGTCGGGCGGATCGTAGAGGAACACCTGTCGCGGCACCACAGCTCCCTGAGCAGGCTCTCGTGCGGATCCTTGCGTGCGGTCTGTCACTCCGACACTACGGTCCTCCGGCACCGCCGCCCACCACCGCGTCGCTCGAGCGACGCCGGCGCCGGGCCCGCCGCTTCGCGGGACGAAGGTCGGCCACCCCGCCGCCCACATCGTTGAGACGTACCAGGAAGGGCCGCAGATCGGTATACCGGATCGCGGAAAGCGAGCACGGATCGACCGTGATGCGCTGGAACAGGTCCAGGTGCAGGCCCAGCGCATCGGCGACGATGGCCTTGATCACGTCCCCGTGGGAGCAGACCGCGTAGATCGCGTCAGGACCGTGCTCGGCCGCCACGCGGGCGTTCCAGTCCCGTACGGCCGACACCGCCCGGGCCTGCACGTCGCGCAGCGACTCCCCCTCCTCGCCTGGAAACCTCGCCGCGCTCGGATGGGCCTGCACGACCTTCCACAGCGGGTCCCTGGCGAGCGCCTTGAGCTCCCGGCCCGTCCAGTCGCCATAGCGGCATTCGCCGAAGCGCTCGTCGGTCTGCACACCCATCCCGTCGCGGGTCGCGACGACGGCAGCGGCCGTCTCGAGACAGCGTTCGAGCGGGCTCGACACGACGGCGGCGAGCGGCAACGGGCTGAGCCGCGCGGCGAGGCCATTGGCCTGCTCGCGACCTCGCTCATCGAGGCAGACGCCAGGGGTCCATCCGGCGAGCACCCCGGAGGCGTTCGCACTCGAGCGCCCGTGACGGGTGAGAAGGACCGTGGTCACGCCCATGACTCTATGTTCACCGTGGGTGCCCGATCCGGGGGCGCCCGCCCTCGCGCACGTGCCGGCGGCCGGGCAGGGACAATGCAGGGGTGATCGTGGACTGCGCCCTCTACCGGCAGGGTCGCCGGGCGGAGGAGCCGGCGGACATCTCCGACGCGCTCGATGCCGCGCGGGCCGCGGGCAATGCCTTCGTCTGGCTCGGGCTGTACGAGCCCACCCATGAGGAGCTCGATCTCGTGGCACGCGAGTTCGGCCTGCACCCGCTCGCGGTCGAGGACGCCGTCAAGGCTCACCAGCGGCCCAAGCTCGAGCGCTACGAGGGCGCGCTGTTCGTCGTGCTGCGCACGCTGCACTACATCGACAGCACGTCCGACATCGAGTCGGGCGAGCTGATGCTCTTCATCGGCGACGCCTTCGTCCTCACGGTCCGCCACGGCCTCGCCAACCCGCTGACGTCGGTACGCAGGCGGCTCGAGTCACAGCCCGACGTGCTCGGCCACGGCCCGCCGGCCGTCCTGTACGCGGTGTGCGACGCCGTCGTCGACACCTACATCGAGGTGGCCATCGAGGTCGAGTTCGACCTCGAAGAGCTCGAGTCCGCCGTGTTCTCGCCGACGCACAGCGACGACGCGCAACGCATCTACCGGCTCAAGCGGGAGGTGCTGGAGTTCCGGCGCGCGGTGCACCCGCTCGTCGAGCCGATGCGCCAGTTCGCCGAGGGGCTGATCGTCGACGTCCCGGAGGGGACCCGGCCGTTCTTCCGGGACGTGAGCGATCACGTGCTGCGGGTCGCCGGGCAGATCGAGACCTTCGACGACCTGCTCACCGGCATCCTCTCCGCGCACCTCGCGCAGGTCAGCGTGCGGCAGAACGAGGACATGCGGCGCATCTCGGCATGGGTCGCGATCATCGCGGTCCCCACCATGATCGCGAGCTTGTACGGGATGAACTTCCGCTACATCCCGGGGCTCGCTTCGCGGGCGGGCTTCCCCGTCGTACTCGCCGTCATGGCGGTGCTGTGCTTCGTGCTGTACCGGGCGTTCAAGCGGACCGGGTGGCTGTAGCCCCCCACCGCCTGGGACGGCCCGCGGCGACCGCCATGGCGGCCGCGAACATCAGCGCGGTCAAGGTCCAGCCGCTGAGGTAGGTGCCGGTCGCGTCGACGAGGGCGCCGAACACCAGGGGCGTCCCGCACAACCCCGTGAAGAAGCCGGCGAGCACGCGCCCCGACGCGCGGGCGGTGTCGAGCGGTGGCGCGATGTGGATGACCGTGAGCATCGCCACCCCGTTCCACGCCGCGCCGCTGAACCCGAACACCAGTGCGGCGAGCCAGAGCGCCCAGACGCCTGCCGCGGCCGCGAGGGCCACCAGGACCGTGGCGGTCGTGGCGAGCAGCGCCATGACGGCGAGCGCCCCCGGGATCCCCTCGTGGGTGGTGCGGCGGCGTTCGGCCAGCACGCTCCATCCGATGCGGGCACCGACGGCACTCGCGCCGATCACCGCCAGGAGGAGGCCGGCAGGCCCTGGAGCGAGCCCGGCCCGCTCGTGCCCGTACAGCGCGAGGTAGGTGGTGACCGTGGCCATGCCCGCACCCATGCAGAACGCGTACGCCGTGAGCCGCTGCACCGCGTGTGGGAGTGCCTCACGGCCCTCGTCGGGGACCGGGTCGCGCAGCCGCGGATGACGCGGCAGCCAGGCGGTCATCGGCAGGGCGAGCGCGGCCACCACGGCGCAGGCGAGAAAGGCCGCCCGCCAGCCGGCTCCCACGGCGAGCGGCGGTAGCGCCGCGCCGGCGATGAGCGCCCCGACCTGCACACCGGACTGCTTGATGCCGACGATGGCACCCCGAGGGGGTGGGATGTCGGCGAGCACCAGGTTCGTGGCGGGATTGCCGGCTGCCGCGGCGGCGCCCGCCAGCACGAGGCCGGGGAAGAGCCAGGCGTAGGCCGGGGCCAGGGCCGTGAGCAGGTACGCGACTCCGGCCGAGACGAGCAGCACGGTGATGCTCACCCGGGCCGGCACCCGGTCGATGAGGCGGCCGAGCAGCGGCGAGCAGACGGCCGCGACCAGGTAGTACACGCCGGAGAGGGCGCCGAGCCCGAACCTGGAGAGGTCGAGCTCGGTCAGCAGGGTCGGTCCGAGCGCCCCCAGGGCGAACTGCATGAGCGTCGTCACGGTCATCACCGTGGTGACGAGCACCCCGACCCCGACTCGGTTCACCACCCTCCTCCCGAACACACGGCTGGCCTCGGCATGATCGTCTGGCAGGAGGCGGTCACGCGTCGCGCCTACCTGTACCGGTTCTACCTCACCTCCCGCCGGGTCGCGGCCCGTAACCGCGCGGGCGTTGGCGCGTTATGTTATATGACGGCCGCGAGGGGGAGCCAGGGTCCCCCGTCGCGGCCGGAGTCATGTCCGGCGAGTGCGGCCGGGTCACGCGTGTCACCGCGCAGCGACCACGCCTCCGAACACCAGTCCGAGGACGGTCGCGCCGAGGAGTACCCGGTAGACGACGAAGACCGCCGTGGAATGGCTGGTCAGGAACCGCAGCAGCCACGCGATCGAGGCGTAGCCGCTCAGGAACGACAGCAGCGTCGCGATCGCCGTGGGCACGACGGCGACCTGGCCGTCCTTTCCGATGTCCCCGAGCTGGAACAGCCCCGACAGGACGACGGCCGGGATCGAGAGAAGGAACGAGTACCGCGCGGCCGCCTCCCGGGTGAAGCCGAGGAGCAGCCCAGCGGTGATCGTCGAGCCGGAGCGGCTCACTCCCGGGATGAGGGCGAGCGCCTGCGCCGCACCGATGAGCAGCCCGTCGCGCAGCGAAAGGTTGCTCAGCATCCTGCGGCGCCGGCCCGTACGGTCGGCGAGCAGCAGGATGAGGCCGAGCACGATGAGGGTCGCCCCGATGATCCGCAGGTCGCGTGCCACCGTCTCGATCTGGTGCTGGAAGACGATCCCGAAGACGCCGATCGGGATGGTTCCCAGGCCGATGTACCACCCCAGGCGGGCGTCGAGCTCGCCGCGCAGCTCGGGACGCCAGAGGCTGCGCGTCCAGGTACCGACGATCCGCACGATGTCGTGCCGGAAGTAGATCAGGACGGCCGTCATCGTCCCGAGCTGGATCACGGCGGTGAACGCCGCCCCGGGGTCCGGCCAGCCGAATAGGGCGGGCACGATCCGCAGGTGCCCGCTGCTCGATATGGGGAGGAACTCGGTCAGGCCCTGCACCACACCGAGCACGACCGCCTGGAACGCGTTCATCGACTGTCTCTCTTGATCGGGGGCTACTCGGCGAGCCCGGCCGCCTCGAGGGCGTCCGCCGCAGTGCGCAGCGCGGACCTGCGCTCCTCCAGAGCCCCGGCGTAGGTCGCGACGGTCAGGGTGGTGACACCGCACCGGGCGTAGGCCAGCATCCGCTCGGCGATCCGTTCCTTCGGGCCGATCAGCGAGGTCTGGTCGATGAAGTCGAACGGCACGGCCGCCGCGGCTGCGGCGTAGTCCTTGGCCAGGTAGCGGTCCTGGACCTGCCGGGCGGCCGCTTCGTAGCCCATCCGCCGGGCGAGCCGGTTGTAGAAGTTCTGCTCCCGGCTGCCCATCCCACCGATGTAGAGCGCGGCGTAGGCCCGGACGGGGGCGGCGGCGGCCGCCAGGTCGTCCCCGACCACGAGCGGCACGGTGGGCACGACGTCGAAGCCCGCCAGGTCCTCGCCGCGCTTCGCCCGGCCGGCCCTGATGTGGGACAGCGACTCCTCGGCCTGCTCGGGTGAGAAGAAGACCCCGAGCCAGCCGTCGGCGAGCTCCCCGGCGAGCTCGAGGTTCCTGGGGCCGACCGCGGCGAGGTAGACCGGGATGTGCTCACGGACCGGGTGCACGGTGAGCTTGATCGGCTTGCCCGGCCCCCCGGGCAGCGGCAGAGTGAAGTGCTCGCCCTCGTAGCGCACCCGTTCGCGACGCAGGGCGGACCGCACCACCTCGACGTACTCCCGCGTGCGGCCCAGCGGCCTGGCGAAGCGGACGCCGTGCCACCCCTCCGAGACCTGCGGCCCTGAGACCCCGAGGCCGAGCCGGAACCTGCCACCGGAGAGCGTGTCGAGCGTCGCGGCCGTCATGGCGGTGAGCGCCGGGGTGCGGCCGGGGATCTGGAAGACCGCGGAACCGACGTCGATGCGTCGGGTGTGCGCCGCGATCCAGGCGAGGACGGTCGCGGCGTCCGAGCCGTAGGCCTCGGCCGCCCAGCAGACGGCGTAACCGAGTCGGTCGGCCTCCCGGGCGAGCTCGAGGTTGTCGGCGTCGTTGCCGGCACCCCAGTACCCGAGGTTGACCCCAAGCCTCATCCGGCCTCCTCGTCGAAAGATCAGGGCAGATCATGGGAAGAACGCCGTCCGAGACCTTATCGGGGGCCGAGCCGTTAGCCTCCCTCGGCATGGAGCAGCGACACCTCGGACGTACGGGGCTGCGCGTCTCCCGCCTCGCGCTGGGCACCATGACGTGGGGGCGGGACACCGATGAGCACGAGGCGGCCGACCAGCTGCGGGCCTACCTGGACGCCGGTGGCAACCTCATCGACACCGCCGACGTCTACTCCCACGGGGCCGCGGAAGAGGTGGTCGGTGAGCTCGTCGACGCCCTGGTGCCGCGCGCGGAGGTCGTCGTCGCGACCAAGGTGGTGAGCGTGCCCTGGCTCGAGCGGCGGTTCGACGCGTCCCGGCGTCACCTGCTCGCCGCACTCGACGCGTCGTTGCGGCGGCTGCGCACCGACTACGTGGACCTGTGGCAGCTGCACGCCTTCGATCCCCAGACGCCACTCGACGAGACACTCGCCGCGCTGGACACGGCCGTGTCCTCGGGCCGGGTGCGCTACATCGGGGTCTCCAACTACGCGGGCTGGCAGATGGCCAAGGCGGCCACCTGGCAGGCGGCCGTGCCGGGTCGTGCCCCGGTCGTCGCGACGCAGGTCGAGTACTCGCTGCTGCAGCGCGGGATCGAACGGGAGGTGCTGCCCGCCGCCCTCGACCTGCAGATCGGCGTCCTGCCCTGGTCACCGCTCGGCCGGGGCGTGCTGACCGGGAAGTACCGCGGGGGCGTCCCGGCGGACTCCCGCGGCGCCTCCCCGCACTTCGGACCGTTCGTGGAGCCCTACCTCGACGAGCATTCGCGCAGCGTCGTCGACGCGGTGATCACCGCCGCGGACGGTCTGGGCGTCTCACCGCTCGAGGTGGCTCTTGTCTGGGTACGCGACCGCCCCGGAGTGGTCGCGCCCATCGTGGGGGCCCGCACGGCCGCGCAGCTGCTCGGCTCGCTGGCCGTCGAGGACCTGCAGCTGCCCGGCAAGATCCGCGAGGCACTCGACGACGTGTCCGCGCTGCACCTGGACTACCCCGAACAGGTGGGCGGCGGCCGCTGAAGCCTAGGCTCACGGAGATGGCCGAGAACCCGTCTGACCCGCACCCGTCCGGAACGCAGGCCGCCGAGACCGGGCTGGTCGAGCACGAAGTGGCCGGGCGCGAGCTGGCCGAGGTCCTTGGCGATCGCTCTCCCCACCTGGCCGGCCGGGTCGCGGCCCGGCTCGGGCCGGCGGCGGCCGACCTGCTCCGAGCCGATCCCTGGGCGCTGCTAGCGGTGCCTGCGGTGCGTCCCGAACGGGCCGATGCCCTGGCGCGCTCGCTGCTGGGTAGCGCCGCTCGCCCTGACGACCCCCGCCGTGCCCGCGGCATCGCGTGCTGGGTGCTGGAGCGGGGGGCGCGCGACGGCCACACCGTGGTGCCCGCCGCGACCCTGCGTTCGGTGTTCGCGGGCTACGCCATGGACGACCCGGACGCCGCCCTGGACGCGGTGCTGGACGACCCGCGAGCGCTGGGCTTCACGACCCTCGACAGGGACGAGCCCCGCGCCGTGCTGGGGCTGGCGAGGTACGCGGCCGCGGAGGAGAGCATCGCCGACTCGCTCGAGCGCCTGCTCGCGACCGCGGAGCCGCTGGACGCCCGAGACGACGGCGGGGAGCCTGGCGGGCCCGCAGGTGGGGCGACGGCGCTGCGTGCCTTCGTCTCGCTGGGGGTGAGCGTCCTGCTGCACGGCCCCGGCACGGACCCGGCCGCGGTCATCCGCGCCGCCTGCGCCCGCGTAGGAGGCCGGCGGTGCGCCCTGGTGACACCGACCGGGCGTGCGGCGGCGGCCCTGGCGGAACTCACTGGGGCGGCGGCCACGACGGTCCGGGGTTTCGTGGAGAACGCCGGAGCCGAGCTCACCGTGGTCGACGGCCTGGAATCGCTCGATGTCGAGGATGGGGCCGCGCTGCTCGATGCCGTGCCGGACGGCGGCCGGGTGCTCCTGAGCGGCGACCTCGCCGAGCTGACGCCCGCGGGTCCCGGCCAGGTACTGGCCGATGTGGTGGCAGCCCAGACGACCGCGGTGACAGAGCTGGCCGCCGCCGGGCAGCCGGCACTCACCGAGCTGGCCGCCTCGCTGCGCGAGGGGCACCTGCCGCCCGTCCACTCCCCCGACCGGGAGGTGGTCGTCGTTCCGGCCCGCGACGGCGCGGAGGCCACCCATCGGGCGGTCCAGCTCGTCACCGATTCGATCCCGCGGGCCCTGCAGATCCCGGCCGGGCAGGTGCAGGTCCTCACGCCGCTCTGGCGCGGGACCGCGGGGGCGGCGGCCCTGAACGCGGCGTTGAAACAGCGACTCAACCCCGGGCCGGGCCGCTACGACGGGTTCGACGTGGGAGACCGCGTCGTAGCGACCGCGGATCTGGGCGTCCCGGCCCCCGCGGGGGAGGTGGGGGTCGTCACCGCCGCGGACGGGCAGGGGCCGGCCGCGGCCTTCACCGTGGAGTTCGCCGGGGGGAACGTGCGGGTGGCGTGGCCTGATCGCGGATGCCTCAGGCACGGCTGGGCGATCAGCGTCCACCAGGCCCGTGGGGCGCGCTGGCCCGCGGTCGTGGCGATCCTTCCCGGCGAGGCGGCGGGTGCCCTGTCCCGGCCGCTGACCTACACCGCGGTGCGCCGGGCGC
>JBOHCZ010000132.1:0-9868 GCA_050699195.1 Streptomycetales bacterium | reverse complement strand
GAGCAGGCCCACGGCGGTGGCCCCGACGACCAGCACGAAGCGCTCGCCGACGTTGTCTGCCGCGCGCCCTGCTCGCTGACCGAGACCGCGGTCTGCGCGGTCAGCGCGGCCGCGAGCGCGGCCCACGGCCTCGGCGACCTCATGTGTGCGGTGGCGCTATTCCTCTGGCACCCCGAGTGCCATGTCGATGAGCTCCTGGCCGCCCTGCACCCGTGCGGCGAACTCGCGCCAGACGGGTTCGGCGAGCCTGCGCCATTCCGCGAACGCGGTGTCGTCGATGGACGCCACGGTGGTTCCAGCCGACTTGACTGCTCTCTCCGTGACCACATCGTCGCGTTCCGACGCCTCGTAGGCGAACTCCTGCAGCGCCGAGCCAGCCTCGGTGAACGCGGTCTGCACGTCCTTGGGCAGCTGCTCGAACACCTCCGACGCGATGAGCAGCGGCTCGAAGTAGAACCCGAGGGTGTTCTCGGTCGAGGTGGTGTAGGACGAGGTCTGCTCCTGGAGGCGGTAGGAGCGGAAGGACGCGGGGGAGGTCACGAGCGCGTCGAGGACGCCGGTCTGCATCGCGCTGTAGGTCTCCGAGGAGTCCATGCTGGTGATGCTGGCCCCGGCTCGCTGCAGTAACTGCTCCATCTCCGGGCCGCCGCCGCGCCACACCGCCCCCTGATCGACGTCGCCGGGACTTACCACAGGCGGTCCCTGGCGTACTCCGATGCACGCCGAATTCCAGTTCCAGACCAGAATCTTCGTGCCGGCCTGCTCGAAGATTTCCTCCAAGCGCCGCCCGATGTCCGCGGTCTGCCAGTTCTGCGCCTGGGTGTGGTTCTTGATGAGGCCGGGGAGGTCGGTGAGCCCGAAAATCGGGTGCTCGCCCACCGCGTAGACGACGGGGACGAGCGTCATGTCGATCGTGCCCTGCGTCACGGACTTGTACTGCTCCTCCGGGTCAATGAGTGAGGCATTGGGGTAGATCTGAATCTCGACCCGCCCCCGGGTCCGGTCCGCGACCCGGGCGGCGAACTTCTGGGCGAGCCGGGAGCGGAAGTCTCCCTGCTTCGACGCCGCCTTCGGCCACTGGTGCGACAGCCGCAGCCGGGTCGTGCCATTGCCGCCGGCACTGGTTCCGCCGCATCCGCTGACCCCGAGGATGGCGCTGCCCGCCGCCCCGGCGCCGAGGGTGCGTATCAGCTGTCTGCGCGTGATCTGGGTAGGCATGGGTGATCCTTACTCGTGTGAACGTGCTAGCTGGCGAACGTGTTTTCGGCCAGCCGTGCCGACAGCAGTTCGCCGGCGCGGGCAACATGGGTCTCGGCCAGTTCACGGGCCCGTTTGCTGTCTCCGTTCTCGAGCGCTGTCAGGAGGGCTCGGTGATCGTGTGGCGTGATCTCGGTCTGGTCGGGAACCAGCTCGAGGAACCGCGCCGGTACGACACGGCAGGTGCGGCGCAGCAGTGAGCTCAGCCGCTCTGACTGGCTGGCGAGGTTGATTTCCCGGTGGAACAGCCAGTTCGCGACCACGAGGTCGTCAGGTCGCTCGCGGAGGGCGGTCTCCACCCTCTCGTTGAGCAGCGTGATCCGCTGAAGCCGTTCGGGGGTCATGCGCAGGCTGGCCCACTCGGCTGCGACCCCGGACAGCGTGGCGAACAGGGAGAAGTTGTCGAGCAGCTCACGCGAGCTCACCCCGACGACCTTGACCCCCGCACGTGGCGTGATGTGGACCAGGCCGTCCTGTTCGAGCTCGATGAGCGCTTCGCGAACCGGCGTGCGGCTCGACCCGAAGTGCTCGGCGAGATCGTCGAGTCCCAGTGTGGCTCCGGTTGCCAGGTGTCCGGTGAGGATGTCCTCGCGGAGCTCGTGCGCGATGCGGGTACGCAGCGTGGCGGAGAACTGCGCGAGCCGGCGACGTTCCCGCAGCCCGATGGCTGCCCCACGTCCCGGCGTTCCGGTGCGTTCATGCGGTGTGCGCATCGGCTCTCCCGGGGCTCGGGGTTGCGGCCGCGCGTACCGCGGCGACCACGGCGTCCATGGGTGTCGACGTCGGCAGGACCGCGGCGATCCCGAGGTCCAGCAGCGGCTGGACGTCACCAGCCGGGATCGTTCCGCCCACCAGGACGGGGATGTCGTCGGCGTCGCGGGCGGCGAGCTCGTCCTTGACCCGCCGGGCAAGCTTGAGGTGGGAGCCGGACAGGATGGAAAGCCCGACGACGTCGACGTCTTCCTGGACCGCCACCGCGGCGATCTCGGCCGGGGTCTGCCGGATGCCGAGGTAGACGACCTCCATGCCGGCGTCGCGCAGGGCCCGGGCGACGACCTTGGCTCCGCGGTCGTGTCCGTCGAGGCCGGGTTTGGCGACGAGGACGGAAAGCCGGACGTCGGGAGTGGACATGGTCAGAACACCTTGGGCTGCTGAAACGTGCCGAAGACGCCCTTGAGCGCCTGCGTCATCTCGCCGACCGTGCAGTAGGCCTTGACGCAGTCGAGGAGGTAGGGCATGAGATTGTCCTCGCCGGAGGCGGCGACGGCCAGGGCGTCGAGGTTCTGCCGTACGGCGGTGCCGTCTCGGGCGCGCTTGATCTCCGCGAGGCGCTGCTGCTGCCGGGCGACGTCGGCCTCGCTGGTCTCGTACAGTTCCACGTCAGGTGGCGGTGCCATCCGGTGGTAGGCGTTGACGCCCACGATGAGGCGTTTCCCGGTGTGGATGGCCTTCTCCGCGTCGTAGGCGGTGGCGGCGATCTCCTGCTGGACCCAGCCGCTTTCGATGCAGGGCACCATGCCGCCCCGCTCCTCGACCTGCCCGATGATCTTCCGGATCTCCTGTTCGTAGTGGTCGGTGAGTGATTCGACGTAGTACGAGCCGCCGAGCGGGTCGGCCACGGCGGGGACGCCGGTTTCGTAGGCGAGGATCTGCTGGGTGCGCAGCGCCAGTTCCGCGGTCTCTTCCGACGGCAGGGTCAGCGCCTCGTCCCACGCCGCGGTGAACATCGACTGGACGCCGCCGAGAACGGAGGCGAGAGCCTCGTAGGCGATGCGGACGATGTTGTTCTGCGGCTGCTCGGCCGTCAGGGAGCTGCCGCCGCACACCACCCCGGCGCGGAACTGCAGCGCCCGCGGTTCGGTCACCCCGAACCGGTCTCGCATCAGCTGCGCCCACAACCGGCGGCCGGCCCGGTACTTGGCGACCTCTTCGAAGATGTTGGTGTGGCTGTAGAAGAAGAACGACAGCCGCCGGCCGAACACGTTGGGGTCGAGCCCTCGCGCCATGCACCGCTCCACGTAGGCGATCCCGTCGGCGAGGGTGAAAGCCATCTCCTGTGCGGCGTTGGCTCCGGCGTCACGGAAGTGCGCGCCGGCGATGCTGACGGGGTTGAATCGCGGCGCCTCGGACATGCAGTGCTCGATGGTGTCCGTGACGAGCCGTAGCGACGGATCGACGGGGAAGATCCAGGTGCCGCGCGCGACGAACTCCTTGAGGATGTCGTTCTGCAGCGTGCCGGTGACCTTGTCCGCGGGGACTCCCTGGCGCTCGGCCACGGCAAGGTACATCGCCAGCATGATGGCGGCGGTGCCGTTGATCGTGAACGACGTGCTGATGCGGTCCAGCGGGATGCCGTCGAACACCGTCTCCATGTCGGCCAGCGTGTCGATGGGTACGCCCACGCGGCCGACCTCGTCCTCGGCGTCGGGGTCATCGGAGTCGTACCCGATCTGACTCGGGAGGTCGAAGGCCACGGACAGCCCCGTCTGGCCCTGCTCGAGGAGGAACCGGTAACGCTCGTTGGTGGCCTCGGGGCTGCCGAACCCCGCGTACTGCCGCATCGTCCACAGACGCCCCCGGTACATGTCCGGATGGATGCCACGCGTGTACGGGAACCCGCCGGGAAGCGGCTGCTCGGGCGCGGCACGCCCGGCGCCGTACACGACGTCGAGGTCGATCCCGGACGGCGTGGAGGTCCGCACCTGCGGCGGGTGCTCGACACTCACGGTCGCTCCTTACCTGCCGACGAACTGGGGCATGCGGCGTTCGCGGAACGCCCGGGGGCCCTCGGCGGCGTCGGTACTGCTCCAGACACGCTGCTGGATCTCCGCCAGCTCGGCGTGGTCGGCGTCGGTCCACGCGTGGGCAGTGCAGAGCAGGCCGAGGCTGCGTTTGCTCCCGGTGACCGACAGCGGAGCGTTGGCCACGAGCCGGGCGCACAGCTCCCGTGCCCACTCGAGCAGCTCCTCGGGCTCGACCACGGCTGACAGCAACGCCACCTGCTCCGCGCGCCGCGCGTCGATGGGGATGCCGGTCAGCAGCATCTCCCGCGCGGTCGAGTCGCCGGCTCGCTGCACCAGCCGGCGCATGCCGTCGACGGCGTAGAGCACGCCAAGACGGGCGGGCGGCATCCCGAACCGCGCGGCCGGGGAACCCAACCGGATGTCGCACGAGACGGCCAGGTCGCAGCCGCCGCCGATCGCCGCTCCGTTGACGGCCGCGACGACCGGCAGCGGGAGGTTCTCGATATGCGTGGCGAGCCGGTCGACGAGATCTCGTTCGGCGCCCTGTCGGCCGGTCGACCCGATGTCGCTGATGTCATATCCGGCGCAGAAGGCGTCGCCGCGACCACCCAGCAGCACGCACCGCAAGGTGCCCGACGCGACCGCCCAGTCGAGCGTCTCGACAAGGCAGCGCACGAGCGGGGGGTCGAGAACGTTGCGACGCTCCGGCCGGTTAATGAACAGTTCCAGCACCCCGCCGCGGACCTCGGTGTCCAGCGCTGCCGTCTGGCAGCGCTCCTGGAGCGCCACGGGCGGCGCCGCCGAGTCGCTCACCAGCCTTCCCCCTCCCCAGGTTCCGGCCAGCAGCCGGCGGGGTCCGAGGTGCCGGACGCCGAGAAGTCCTGTAGCACTTCGGCGTTGTGCTCGCCGAGCAGCGGCGCCGGGCGCGCGGGCGGCGGGCCCGCCCCCGAGATCTTCAGCGGGTTGCCCACCGCCTCGTACGAGCCGTAATGCGGGTGGTGGAGATCCAGCACCATGCCGCGCGCCCGTACCTGCTCGACTTCCAGCGCATCCGGGACCGACAACACGGGGGCCGACGGGACGCCCGCTTCGATCAGGACGTCGAGCCACTCCTGCGTGGTCCCCTGGCGGATCCGCTCTTCCAAGACCGGCACGAGCTCGCCTCGGTGGGCGAGCCGCTGGCTCGCATCGGCGAAGCGGGGATCGTCGGCGAGTCGGGGCAGGTCCAGCGCCTCACACATGGGGCGCCAGAAGTGCTCGGCCAAGACCATGATCACGAGATGCCCGTCGAGGGTCTCGAAGACCTGGGACGGCACCAGGGTGGGGTGGGCAGAGGCGGGCTGCCGGGCGGGGGCGACGCCGCAGTTGAGCTGCCAGCCGGCCAGGTAGCTCAGCAGGGACAGATGCGTGTCGAACAGCGAGACGTCGATCGCGCGGCCCGCACCGTCGCGCTGCCGTGAGGCGACGGCGCTGAGAATCCCGATCACGGCGAACAGGCCGGCGACGTGGTCAACGATCGATACGCCGTACTTCGTAGGAGGGCCCTCGGGGTCGCCGGTCAAGCTCATCGTCCCGGCGAGCGCCTGCACCAGATAGTCGTAGGCTGGACGGTCGCGCCACGGACCCGTCTGCCCGAAACCGCTGAGCGAGCAGACGATGATCTCGGGCTGGTGTGCCGCGAGCGTCGCGCGGCCGATCCCGAGCCGTTCGGCGACACCCGGCCGGAAGTTTTCGAAGACGACGTCGGCGGTACGGACCAGATCCAGGAACCGGTCGCGGTCACTTGGGTCCGTGAGGTCGAGCGTGACGCTGCGCTTGTTGCGGTTCAGGCTCAGGTAGTACGCGGACTGGTCGCCCACCCGCCACGACGGCACGGAACGCGCTCGGTCCGGCCGATGCGGTGACTCGACCTTCACGACGTCGGCCCCGAGGTCGCCCAGCAGCATGGTGGCGTAGGGGCCGGACAGCATGTGCGTCAGGTCAAGGATCCGCACGCCCTCAAGCGGTGCTCGCTCGGACAACCAGCCTCCTCTGAAGTGCGATATACTGTATGTCAGTGCGTCGCGGGGACACAAGATCTCGGGGTCCCGTGGTCAGGCTGGGAGGCTGGACGGCGCTGGCGGAATGTGGAAGGCCTCGATGAACCGTGCCAGCAGGTCGGGGTCTCCGGTGAGGCGAACGCCGCCGTTCTCGATGACTTCGGCGGGGTTGATCTCGCCGGCCATCAGGGCCTTGAGCGCCGGCCCGGTTTCGACGACGAGATCCGCGTCGGGCAGAGCACCCTGCGCGGTCCGGAGGGTGCCGTCGTCGATGCGTACGTGGATGACATGCTCGCCGAAGCGGATCTCGTAGCTCACCTGCAAGCCCTGAGTCGCCTCGGGGCGGAAGGTCGCACGCATCGCCATGACCAACGAGTCGGCGGTGACGACGTCTCCAGGCGCCGCTTCCGTGAGTGACCGCGCGCCCCACCGGCCGAGCCGAAGGACGATGTCCTCGAGCTCGCTGCCGTAGGCGGTGAGCTCGTACACCACCGAACCCACCGGTCGGGGCAGCACGCGGCGACGGACGACTCCGGTGTGTTCGAGCTCCTTGAGCCGGGTGGAGAGGATGTTTGTCGGTATCCCCGGGAGCCCGCGGCGCAGGTCGGTGAAGCGCTTGGGGCCGACGAGAAGATCGCGGACGATGAGCAGTGACCAGCGTTCGCCGACGATCTCGAGGGCGCGCGCGATCCCGCAGAACTGTCCGTAGGTCCTCCTCGGCATGGTCTGGATTCTAAACCCATACTTGACTTGACAAACAGTTGTTGTTTATAGCAAGCGATCGCCCTGGGTCACGGCCGGTGAGCAGCTGCTGCACCGTTCGAAGTCGGCTGGTGTCTCCGTGGCCGCTTCGAGCCGACGGCCCCTGGGCTGGGTTTGGTGCCTCAGAGGTGGAGAGTCAGGCCGTCCGCTGCGACGGGGAGATCGACTTCGGGCACGTGGGCCAGCATGTCGGCCGACAGGTGGGTGAGCATGACGTGGCGCGCCTCGATCCGGGGGAGGTGCTCGCGCAGCGTGGAGTAATCGAGGTGGTAGCGGATCTTGCGGTCGAAGGTGTACGCCTCGCACACGAAGAGGTCAGCCCCTCGGGCCACCTCGACGAGCGCGTCCGTCCATGCGGTGTCGCCGGAGTAGGCCAGCGTCCGGCCCCCAGACCGCACCCGAAGGGCTAGCGGCGGTGCCCCACTCGCGTGGGAGACCTCGATCGCCGACACGCTCGCCGGGCCGATCGCGACCGGCGTGAGATCTGCAGGCAGCTCCACGTACCGCGTCTCGAAGCGACGGTCCACCTTGCTCGACCCCGGGAACAGCACCTCCATGCAGGCGGTCACCCGTTCCCGTACGCCGGGTGGTCCCGCAATCACGAGGGGCCGGGTACGCCCGCTGAACTGGCCTTCGAGTAGGAGGAACGGCACGCCGCCGAAATGATCGCCGTGCAGGTGGGTCAGGAGCACCGCGTCGACGTCGGATGGCTCGAGACCACGCTGACGCATGGCGACGAGACTGCTCGCTCCGCAGTCCACGAGCACGCTCTGCCCCGCAGCCTCCATCCAGATGCAGGTCTGGAAGCGTCCACCACTGCCGAACGCATCACCGCTGCCCACGAACCGGACGAGCATGCGGGCCTCCTCGCTACCCAGCCGTCACACGTGGAGCAGCGTACGCGGGGGACGATGACCCCTGTGAGGTCGCCGAAGCGCTGACCGGCCTGTGCGGAGGCCACTGGGCCATCGCGGGGCACGGATCACGCGGTTGTGACGTAGGGGAGGCCAGCGGCCCGTAGGCTTGACCGCAGCGATGAGTTCCGGCCGACCCACGGTCTCAGTGGGGGTGTAGTCACCAGGCGCCGAGCGCCGGCGCGGAGGGGAGAGAGCATGGGACAGCCGGTAGTGCACTTCGAGATCATCGGGATGGACACAGAGAAGCTGAAGCGCTACTACTCCGCCCTGTTCGGGTGGGAGATCGACTCCGACAACCCGATGAACTACGGGATGGTGCCGCGCGAGGGGAACGTCTCGGCCGACGGCACCGGAATCGGCGGCGGCGTCGCGGCTGGGCCTGAGGGGTACTCCGGCCACGTCACCTTCTACATCGAGGTGCCCGACGTGGAGGCCGCGCTCGCGAAGGCTGAGAACCTCGGCGGGTCGCGGATGATGGGCCCGGACAAGGTGATGGAGGGGATCGAGATAGGCCTGTTCAACGACCCCGAGGGTCACCTGATAGGTGTCGTCAAGCCCGCGTCCTAGCAGTCCCCGCCTGCTGCAAGGGCCCCGCTCAGGCGGGGCCCTTCTGATGCGCGCGGTGTCCGGTTGCCAGGTACGGCGCCCGCGACGCTCGGCCTGATCGCGTTACTGTCAGGGGTGTGACTCGGTGGATGGACGACGCGGTCGAGGGCTACCTGACGGATCTGGCACGGCGTGAGCACGACGATCCGCTGCTGGACGTGATGGAGGCCCGGGCCGCGGAGCAGGGTTTTCCCATCGTCGGCCGGGCCACCGGCCGCTGCCTGGAGCTGGCCGCCCGCTCGATCGGTGCACGTCGGGTGATCGAGCTCGGGTCGGGCTTCGGCTATTCGGCGTACTGGTTCGCCCGTGCCGTGGGGCCCGGCGGCCAGGTGGTCTGCACGGACGGCGACCCGCACAACGCCAAGCTCGCCGAGGACTACTTGCGAACCGCCGGGGTATGGGACCGGGTCAGCTACCGGGTCGGCGCCGCGCTGGAGGGACTCGCGGCGCAGGGGGGCGATTTCGACGTGGTGTACTGCGACGTCGATAAGCTGGGCTACCCGGACTGCTGGCGAGCCGCGCGCGAACGCATCCGGGTCGGCGGCCTATGGATCTGCGACAACGTGATCTGGGACGGCCACGTCGCGACGGGCACCGACCGCGAGGGATTGCCTGGCTGGACCGCCGCCATCCGCGAGCACAACCAGCTCGTGGCCGAGGACGACCGATACGTCGGGAGCATCGTGCCCATCCGCGACGGCGTGATGATCGCAGTACGCGTCGGCTGACCCAGCCGAAAAGGGCTCCGCCGAGCTGGCCGAGCTGCTACCGGTACTCGGTGAAAATGCAGCTGGCCATCGCCGCCAACACCCGACTGAGCGCATGGCTGAGCGTGGCCGTCGGCAAGCCATTGCCGGGCAACCGCGTCTAGGAGCACGCTCTCTTCCCCTGTGGTGCTTTGTCCTGGCCTTGGGACACCTGGAACTTCACGAATATCTGGGGCATCTTGCGTATGTTCTGGTTCTCGACCCTCGCCGTGATATCCATGACCACGATCCTGACCCAGGCCCCAGATGACTCTGCCATTACCAGTGATCCCCCGAGCCGCAACTCCACATTATTGCAGGTCGACGAGGGGGTCACGACAAAAAACGTCGTATCGCCAGGACTCGTGCCAGCACCCACCACGTTAATGTTAACATTGCCATCTGGGGTCGAACCCTGCATTTCCTACCTCGATTGTCAATTCGTGTACTCGAGGCCCGGATACCGGTTGCGTGGGCGCGGTGGTAGCTGCTGGTGTGCTAGCTGAACCACTCGCCGACGAACTTGTGGTCGGCAGCACCGGGGCGGCATCAGAGGGTTCTTCATTGAAAAACAATTCCAGTCAGGCTTATGCAAAAGTCTCTCAAGGATTTCCGTATTAATGCGTGTCGCGACCAACAAGGCAATGGTCTCTACGGGATGATTTGAAGGTCCAACCAAAGACTCTTCACAACCCGGAGAGACCATTGCGCGCCAATGCTACTACAGGACTCACCTCCGAGCAATTCGACGAACTCGTCGCGCGAGTCGAAGAATGCATCGCCTGGAACTCTGTTCG
>JBOHCZ010000131.1:0-2591 GCA_050699195.1 Streptomycetales bacterium | reverse complement strand
GGTCAGGGCGCCGACGAGGGCCCCGACCAGGGTCCTGAGCAGGATCCTGAGCAGGGTCCTGAGCGGGGCGACCAGAGCGCCCGCCAGGACGCCGACGACGGGTCCGATGACGGGTCCGATGACGGGGCCGATGACGGGGCCGATGACGGGTCCGACGACCAGGGGGAGCGGCGGGCGCGACGGCGCCGGCGCGGCGGGCGTGGCCGGCGGGGACGGGGCAGGGACGGCGGCCCCGACGAAGATCAGCCCGATGACGAGAGCGAGCAGCCCGCCAGGGAGCCACGCACGTCCGGGCCGGGCCGCGAGAAGGGGCCGGACGGCTCGTCCACGCGTCGGCGCAGGCGCCGCAGGCGGGGCTCAGCGGGAGAGGAAGGGGAACCCCGTCCGGACGACCCGCCCAACACGGTTGTGCGTGTCAGGGAGCCCCGGGGGCGCGACGAGGAGCCCGGCGAGGTTCAGAGCGTCAAGGGCTCGACCCGCCTGGAAGCGAAGAAGCAGCGTCGGCGGGAAGGTCGCGAGCAGGGCAGGCGGCGGCCGCCCGTCATCACAGAGGCCGAGTTCCTCGCCCGGCGGGAGGCCGTCGATCGGACGATGGTGGTACGCCATGCCGGCGATCGCACGCAGATCGCGGTGCTCGAGGACGATGTCCTCGTCGAGCACTACATCACGCACGAAAGCCACGCGTCGTTCGTCGGTAATGTCTATCTCGGCAAGGTGCAGAACGTCCTGCCCTCGATGGAGGCTGCATTCGTCGACATCGGGAAGGGCCGCAATGCTGTCCTCTACGCCGGCGAGGTCAACTTCGACGCCGCCGACCTGGACGGGCAGCCCAAGCGGATCGAGTCGGTTCTCAAGCCGGGGCAGTCGGTCGTCGTCCAGGTCACCAAGGACCCCATCGCCCACAAGGGCGCCCGGCTCACGAGCCAGGTGTCGCTTCCGGGCCGCTACCTGGTGTACGTCCCGCAAGGGTCGATGACCGGTATCAGCCGCAAGCTGCCCGACACCGAGCGGTCCCGCCTCAAGTCGGCCCTGAAGAAGATCGTCCCGGAGGACGCCGGCGTGATCGTCAGGACCGCCGCCGAGGGGGCGTCCGAGGACGAGCTGCAGCGCGACATCTCCCGCCTGGAGAGCCAGTGGGCGGAAATCGGGAAGAAGGCGAAGTCGGGGAACGCGCCGGCCCTCCTGCACGGGGAGCCCGACCTCACGGTCCGGGTGATCCGTGACATCTTCAACGAGGACTTCTCCAAGGTCGTCGTGTCCGGCGCCGACGCGTGGAAAACTGTGCACGACTACGTGAGCAATGTTGCCCCGGACCTCGCCCCACGGTTGTCACGCTGGACGCCGCGCAACGACGTGTTCGCGGAGTACCGCGTCGACGAGCAGCTGGCGAAGGCGCTCGACCGCAAGGTGTGGCTGCCCAGCGGTGGCTCGCTGGTCATCGAGCGCACCGAGGCGATGGTCGTCATCGACGTCAACACCGGGAAGTTCACCGGGAAGGGTGGCAACCTCGAGGAGACGGTCACGAAGAACAACCTCGAAGCCGCCGAGGAGATCGTGCGCCAGCTCCGCCTGCGGGACCTGGGCGGGATCATCGTCATCGACTTCATCGACATGGTCCTCGAGAGCAACCGGGAGCTGGTGCTGCGGCGCCTCCTCGAGTGTCTTGGCCGGGACCGGACCAAGCACCAGGTCGCCGAGGTGACGTCGCTGGGTCTGGTGCAGATGACGCGCAAGCGGGTCGGCCAGGGCTTGCTCGAGGCGTTCTCCGAGATCTGCGACCGCTGCAACGGCCGCGGAGTGATCGTACGTACGGATGCCGTTTCCGCGGCGCCGGCGGAGCGCCCGGCGAGGCGACGTCGCAAGGCCGCCCGGGGCGCCGAGCCGGCCCAGGAGTCGCAGCCTCCGGTGGAGGAGGGCAGCACTGCCGAACCCGCCGAGGTCGCGGACCCCGACCTGCCGGACGAGCAGGCCGCCCGCGGCGGCCCGGCCGGCGTGGCGGACGTCGAGCCGGTGTCGCTGCGCGACGAGGCGTCTCTCGAGGAACCGGCAGCACCGCAGACTGGGTCGTCTCCACACGGGGAGGCGCCCGCCGCGCAGGCCGCCCAGGCGCAGTCCGTCGAAACACAGTCCGTCGAAACGCAGTCCGTCGAAACGGAGCCTGCCGAGGCCGGGCAGTCCGTCGCGCTCAAGACCGGCAAGCGGTCGGCCAAGCGAGGCTCGCGCGGTGACGCCAAGCCACCCGCGAAGCGGGCCGACAAGCCTGCCGCCAAACGAGCGAGCAAGCGGCAGGGCACGGCCGAGCCCAACCCGTCGTCGTGAGCCACTGACGCATCGTCAGGAGAAGGGTCCGCCATGGCGCTCGTTCCAGCCGGCGGTGCGTCAGGCTGGCGTGCGGTAGGTGTGGCGGTTTGACCTGCTCGGAGTGAGATCCGTAGGCTTATCCGGCGGTGCCTCGACGCACCTTGTTCTCGTGTGCCTGGATGGGCGGCGCAGGACCCCACTACGAGCAGAGAGTGAGTTCCGCGGTGTACGCGATCGTTCGCAGCGGCGGCAGGCAGCACAAGGTCGCGGTCGGCGACGTCGTCCAGGTC
>JBOHCZ010000130.1:0-3605 GCA_050699195.1 Streptomycetales bacterium | reverse complement strand
GCACGGGACTGGCTGCGGCGAAGCGCCTCGTCGGCAGCGTGACGGGCGGTGATGTCGGCCACGAAAACCGCGGCACCGACGATCCGGCCGTCGGGTGCGTGGGTGGGGAACCAGCGCAGCTCGTAATGCCGGGGACCGCCCGACTCGCCAACGTCGGCCACGAGGTCGGCATCGACGATCGGCTGATCGGTCGTGAGGACCCGCCTGAGCGAGGCCTCGATCCGCTCTCCGATGGGCGCGGGCAGGATGTCCGTGGGGCGCCGGCCACGATGGTCCTCGACGGGTATGCGGTGGATGTCGGCGAGCGCCTGATTGCTCAGCCGGTAGCGACCGTCGATGTCGAAGAGGGCGAACGCCACCGGCGCCTCGAGAATCATGGTCTCGAGCAGCGTCCCGGTGGCTGGGCCCACGCGGGCGTCCCGGATCATTTGCGGGTCACCGCCGGCCTATCTCCATGGGCAGCTCCTCTCCGGTTTGCCCCCGCCTACTCAGCGTAGTGACGCGGGAGTGATCCACGGGGGCAGAAACCGCCCGAATCACCGCCCGTGCCCCGGCGTGCACCGGCCGGGACGCGTCGGACCGCGTCGGTGCGGACTCAGCGCACGCCCGGCTCACGATTTCTTCGCAGCCCGCTTCATCTCCTGCTTGTAGGCCCGCACCTCAGCGAGCGTTTCCGCGCCGGTGATGTCGGCGACCGACCGCCGCACGTCGTGCTCGCCGAAACTGCCGGCCGCCACACGCCACCCCGCGGGCTGGACGCCGATCTGCTTGCCGAGCAGCGCCAGGAAGATCTTCGCTTTCTGCTCGCCGAAGCCGGGCAGCGCACGTAGCCGGCGGAGCAGTTCGGCGCCTGAGGGCACGTCCCGCCACAGCGCCACGGTGTCCGTCTCGTAGTGCTCGACGAGGTAGCGGCACAGCGCCTGGATACGCCCTGCCATCGAACCGGGGTAGCGGTGGATGGCCGGGGGCCCCGCGGCGAGCGACGCGAAGGCGTCGGGGTCGTAGCCGGCGATCTCGACGGCGTCGAGGGATGACCCGCCGAGGCGCTGGACGAGCAGGAGCGGGGCCGAGAACGCCCACTCCATGGGGACCTGCTGGTCCAGCAGCATGCCGACGAGCAGCGCGAGGGGATCGCGGGAGAGCAGGGCGTCCGCCTCGGGGTTCTGCGTGAGGCACAGCGGCGGCGAGGTGTTCACGGTCGAGACGCTACACCCGGGATCGCGCCACGGTAGGGCGCGCGGGAAGGTCCGGTCACGCCGGGCCGCACCGAGAACAAGCAGCCTGCGTCCGGCTGCGACGCGAGCTGGGCGGGGTCCAGGCCGTGCCGAGCCGTGGTCACGAAGAGCGTGGAACGCCCGGGGCCGCCGAAGCAGCAGCTGGTGACGTTGGTGACCGGAAGGTGTACGACGGCGTCGAGCTGCCCGCCGGGGGTGAACCGCCGCACCGCGGAGCCTCCGAAGAAGGCCACCCAGAGACAGCCCTCGTCGTCCATGGTCAGCCCGTCCGGCAGGCCGTACCCGCGCGGCACCCTCACGAGTGGCCGGCGGCCGGTCAGCGTGCCGGTCTCGGTCTGGAAGTCGAACGCGTCCACGCTGCGCCTCGGCGTGTCGATGAAGTACGTCGTGCGTCCGTCGAGGCTCCAGCCCAGCCCGTTGGAGATCGTCACGCCGTCCAGGGCGACGTGTAGGGAGCCGTCGAGATCGCGCCGGTAGAGCCGGCTGAGCGGCGAGCGCTCGTCGTCGGACATGCTCCCAGCCCAGAACCGGCCCTGCGGGTCGCAGGCGCCGTCGTTCATCCGCGTCGGGTGCCCCCCCTCCGGCTGTTGGAGCTCGGTGCGGGTGCCGTCCTCCGCCAGATGGACGAACCCCTGGCCGGCCCCGAGCAGCCAGCCCCCCGCGGACGCCGGCACGCACACGCCGACCGGGCGGTCCAGCGTGTAGGTGCGTACCGGCGCGAGCCCGTGCGCGCCGAGCTGCGCCCGGTGGACACGTCCGGCGGTGATGTCCACCCACTGCAGCTCATCGCGGCCGGCGTCCCAACCGACGCCCTCGAAGAGCAGCCCGCGCTCCTCCCAGCACCGCGTGGCGGTCAGCTCCTGCATCGGCTCCTCCTCCGCGGTCACACTTCGGGCCGGAACATCGGCGGGCTGAGCAGCGTCGCCGGGCCCCGGCGGTACAGCTGGGCAGGGCGGCCGCCCTGGCGCGCGGTGGTCGCACCCGCAGCGATGAGGAACCCCGGGCTTCCTGTGACCTTGCGGTGGAAGTTGCGGGGGTCGAGCTTCACGCTCCAGACGGCCTCGTAAACCCGGCGCAGCTCCCCGACCGTGAACTCGTCCGGGCACAGCGCGGCGGCCAGCGGAGAGTACTCGAGCTTGCCGCGGAGCCGCGCCACACCGTCCGCGAGGATCTGCCCATGGTCGAACGCGAACTCGGAGCCCTCACACAGCGCCGTGCCGACGGGCACCCAGCGGCCGGCTCCCTGGCCGGACGTCGCGCCGGAGACGAGGGCGAGGTAGGCGATCGTGACGACGGGCATCCGGGGGTCGGCCGCGAGCCCGCCGTAGCTGGCGAGCTGTTCGAGGTGCACACGACCGGCGGCAGGCCCGGCGGCGGCCCGGAGGTGGCGGGCGGCCGCCGCGGTCAGCCCTTCGCGTGGCTCGACGAAACCTCCCGGCAAGGCCCATCCCCCCGCCACCGGCGGATCGCTGCGGAGCACCAGGTGGGCGCAGAACTCAGCGTCGCGCACCGAGAGGACGACGAGCTCGACGGCGACGCTGAACGCACCGGGAGCGGGCGGTAGGTGATCCACGCTCCCCGACCTTAGGGCGTGTCTCGTGGATCCTGTTCGAGCAGCGCGCGCGGGCCCACCCGCCGTCACGGCCCGGCGCGGCGCCGTGAGAGGAGCGCGACCTGGCGGCGCATCACGTCCGGCGGGATGCCGACGTCGAGGGCGCCACGGAGCAGCTGCGCGAGCGAGTACCCCCCGTCGCTGCGCAGCGCACGCTCGACCGCGATCCGGGCGAAGGCACCCTCACCCTGCAGGTAGGACACCCACGCGGCGAGGGTCAGCGGCGCGGCATCCTGGGGCGGCGGCACCCGCCGGGCGAGCTGGACCCACAAGGCCCGGGCCGCCTCGCCGATGTGGGGGCCGGACCAGGCGGCGACGCAGTCGCGGACACGGATGTCCCCGAGCCCCGCGACGAGGCGCGCGACCTCGTCATCGCCGGGCCGGGCACCTTCACGTGCGCCGTCGAGCGCGCCACGCAGCAGCCGCTCGGACTCGGCGCGCAGCGACTCCTCCGACTCACCCGCAGCCCGTCGCCCGCGGAGCTCGGCGAACACCCGGGTGAGGGCCTGCGCCATCGCGGCGCCGGCACGTGACGGCTCCGGGTCGAGGACGTCGGCCAGCGCCCGGCGGTCCGGGCGTGCGGTGAGACCCGCGTAGGTCGCGGCGGCGGCGACCACGCTGGTGCCGGAGGTGAACGGCACGCCATCGGGTGGGCAGCACGACGGGTCCTCGCAGAGCAGAGACCACCACCGGCCGCGACCGACCAGCAGCGCCTCGCGAAGCGGGACGGCGTGGCGCGCGAGCTCCCCGTCGAGCGC
>JBOHCZ010000129.1:0-3830 GCA_050699195.1 Streptomycetales bacterium | reverse complement strand
GGCCGGCCTCGCGCGGGTCCCCGATCAGCAGCACCCCGTCGACCAGGGCTGCCGTGCCGGCCCGCACCTGGCCGCGCCGCAACGCCGTGTGGCAGACGGCGCAGGAGCAGCAGGCATCCGGGAACCCGCCGGGCGCTCCGGTGCCGAGCAGCGTGATCTCCATCACGGCCGGAACTCCACGGGGGCGTCGAAGGCGGCCCGCCGGGCGGCACGCCGCAGCGCGAGCAGGATCGGGCGGCCCGTGACGAGGATGAGGACGACGTTGGTGATCGCACGGGGGATGTCCCACCCCAGGGATGTGGCGAGCACGAACGCCCAGAAGCGGGCCAGGTTCTCGCCCACCGGGTCGCCGGGGACGAAGCCGATCGAGGACTCCGTGCCGGCGAGGAACGGCCAGAACGACAGGTCGAGCATGACCCCGTACGCCACTCCGGCCGCCGCGCCGTACCCCGCGAGCAGCAGCAGCTCCGCCCGGCCGCGCGCGGCGGGGAGCAGCCCGGCGAACAGCCCGACCCAGCCCGCCCCGAGCATCTGGAACGGCAGCCAAGGTCCGACGCCACCGGTGAGCAGCGCGCTCGCGAACAGCGTCACAGCGCCGAGCACGAACCCGAACCCCGCCCCGAGCACCCGCCCCGCGAGCACCAGAAGGAAGAACACCAGGTCGATGCCGGCCGTGCCGGCGGACAGCGGCCGCAGCGCTGCCCCCACGGCCGCGAGCACCCCGAGAAGCGCCACCGCTTTGGCGTCCATGCCGTCCTCGGAGATCTCGGCGAGTACGACCGTAAGCAGCAGCGAGAGCAGCGTCACGAACAGCCAGGGGGCGTCGCCGCTGTGGGCGAGCCCGCTCGCCGGATCGGCGAGCAGCGGCCAGCTGAACGCCGCGAAGCCGGCCACGGAGACCAGCCCGAGCGCGCCCAGCGAGCGGGGGCGCAGGCGCACGGTCATCGCCGCGTCCTCGGGGAGCGTGCCCGCCCGTCCGCCCCGCTGCGGCCCTCGAGCGCGCCGGCGACCTCGGCGACGGTGAGCCAGGGCAGCGGTGCCAGCACCTTCGACACCTGGGGAGCGAACGCCGGCGACGCGACGACGACCTGCGCGGTCGGCCCGTCGGCGACCACCTCGCCGTCGGCGAGCACCACCGTACGGGTCGCGAGGGCCGCGACCAGCTCGACGTCGTGCGTGGCGAGCACCACCGCGCAGCCGTCCGCACAGCGCGCCCGCAGCATCTCCACGAGGCGCGCCTTCGCGGCGTAGTCGAGCCCCCGCGTGGGCTCGTCGAGCAGCAGCAGTGGCGGTCCCGGTGTCAGCACGATCGCGAGGGCGAGGGCGAGACGCTGGCCCTCCGAGAGGTCACGAGGATGGGCCCCGTCCGGGACCTCGGGGGTGAGCCGGGCCAGCAGCGCGCGGCAGGCGCCCGCCGGGCTGTCACCGTCGCGGTCCGCGGCCCGGCACTCGGCGGCGACGGTCTCCTCGTAGAGCAGGTCGGCCGGCTCCTGCGGCACCAGGCCCGCGCGGCGTACCAACTCCCGGGGACGCAGCCGGGACGGCGCCCCCCCGCACACCTCCACCGCACCCGACTCCGGCCGATGCAGCCCGACCAGGCTGGCCAGCAGGGTGGACTTGCCGGCGCCGTTGCGCCCCATCAGGGCGACGATCTCGCCCGCGGCGACGCCGAGATCGACGCCGCGCAGCGCCACCTGGCCGCCGTAGCGTGCCGTGACCCCCCGCACGGAGGCGACCGGCGCGCCGTGCGGATTCTGAGGCGGGCCGGGAGGTGGGGTGAGGTCGCGCAGCCGCGCCCGCAGGTCGTGCGCCGCCCGCCGCGCGTCCCGGACGGAGAGCGGGAGGGGCCTCCACCCCGCGAGCCTGCCGAGCTCGACGACCGGCGGGGCGACCGGCGCCGTGGCCATCACGTCTGCGGGCCCGCCCACCTCGACGGGGCCGCCGTCCCCTGGCACGTGCACGACCCGGTCCGCGTACTGGATCACGCGCTCGAGCCGGTGCTCTGCGAGCAGCACGGTGATGCCGAGGTCGTGGACGAGCCGGTGGAGGGCCGCGAGCACCTCCTCGGCGGCCGGGGGGTCGAGCGCGGACGTGGGCTCGTCGAGCACCAGCACGCGCGGGTGCACGGCGAGCACCCCGCCGATCGCCACACGCTGCTGCTGTCCCGCGGACAGCGCCGCCAGCGGCCGCCGGCGCGACTCGGCGAGACCGAGCAGGTCGAGGGTCTCCTCGACGCGGCGGCGCATCACGTCAGCTGGCAGGCCGAGCGACTCCATGCCATAGGCGATCTCGTCCTCGACCACGTCGGTGACGAACCCGGCCCTGGGGTCCTGCCCGACCACGCCGACGACGTCGGCGAGGTCGCGGGGCCGGTGCGTCCGGGTGTCCCGCCCCGCCACGGTCACCCGCCCGGAGAGGTGACCGCCGGTGAAGTGCGGTACCAGACCGTTGACGGCCCGCAGCAACGTCGATTTGCCCGACCCGGTGCGGCCGACGACGAGGCACAGCTCTCCCTCGCGCACCCGCAGGTTCACGCCCGAGAGCACCGGCAGCCGCGCGTCCGGGTAGCGGATCGTCACCTGCTCGAAGCTGATCACCGCGCCGCCTCCGAGGGTCGGGGGGCGGCCCACGCGGGGAGCAGCCCCGCGAGGATCCCGATCGCGGGCAGCACCGGCAGGGTCGGCGCCTGGAGCGGCACGGTTCGGGGCGCGAGCCCCGTCGGTGCGTACGCCTCCGCGGCGATGAGCACCGCGGCCGCCGCGCAGCCGGACGCGCCGACCACCCACTCGGGCGCCGACCACCGGTCGGGCCGGTACCGGGTGCGGGGGCTGCGGCGCCCGCTCAGCGCGAAGCCTCCAACGGCCAGCACCGCCCCTGCCGCGAGCAGCGGCAGCCCGAACAGGGCCGGCGAGCCGGCGTCGAGCAGGCCGTACACCCCGATGCAGATGCCCAGCAGCCCGCCGAGTACCAGGCCGGCGGTGAGCCGCCGCACCCCGAGGGGCACGCCCGCGGTCCTGCCGTACCCCCGGGCGTCCATGGCGGCGGCCAGCTCGAGCGCCCGCTCCAGGGACTGCTCGAGCACGGGCATCGCCACGCCCCGCAGCCCCCGGATGCCGCGGTCCGGGCGGCCGCGCAGCCGCCGGGCCGCGCGCACCCGGCTCACGTGCGCGACGAGCTGGGGGGCGAGCGTCATCGCGACGACAGCGGCGACGCCGACCTCGTAGAGAGCCGCGGGCAGGCAGCGCAGCAGGCGGTGCGGGCTGGCCAGCGCGTTGGCCGCCCCCAGGCACACGAGCATGGTCGCAAGGCGCAGGCCGTCGTAGGCCGCCATCGCGAGCCCCTCGGCCGTCACCGGCCCGCCGATGCGGACGCCGGCCGCCCAGTCGGGCAACGGCACCTCGGGGAGATCGATCAGCGTCCGGCCGGGGATCGGTGCCCCGAACAGCGCGCCGAAGACCACCCGGATCGCGATGACGGCCACGCCCAGGGTCAGGAACGCGGCGTAACACCGGGCCCACGGGGAGTCCGTGCGCCGGTGCGCGACGGTGTACCCGGTCACCGCCACGGTGAGCAGCAGCAGCAGCGGGTTGGTCGTCCGGCTCGCCGCCGCGGCGAGGCCGAGCGACCACAGCCACCACGCCCCCGGGTGGAGGGCGCGCGGCGGCCGACCCCGGACCAGGAAGAGCTGGGCCGGCCAGGCCCGGGTCAACGGCCGGATTTCCGCGCCCGTAGCCAGGCGGCACCGCCGAGGACCACCACGAGGACGAGCCCGGCGAGCAGGCCGAGCACCGGTCCGCGGGCCGGCGCCGCGGCCTCGCCCGCCTGCGCGC
>JBOHCZ010000128.1:0-5623 GCA_050699195.1 Streptomycetales bacterium | reverse complement strand
AGGTTGGCGAGGTCGATGCCGCCAATGGCGAACCACGGCCGGCCGCCACCCCCGGACGTCTTGGCCGCCGCGTACGACAGCAGCGCAGGGCCGGGTGCCGGGCGGCCCGGCTTGGTCGGCGTCGTCCAGGTGGGCCCGACACAGAAGTAGTCGACACCTGGCTGGGCGGCCGCGTCGTCGACCTGAGCCTCGTCGTGGGTCGAACGCCCGATCAGGATGCCCGGCCCGACGATCTCGCGGGCCAGGGGTACGGGTAGGTCGTCCTGGCCGAGGTGCAGGATGTCGGGCCGCACGGCGTGCGCGAGGTCGGCCCGGTCGTTGGCGGCCAGCAGCCGTCCGTGGCGGGCGCAGGCCTCCGCGAACACCTCCAGGTGGGCCATCTCCTGGCGGGCCTCGAGCCCCTTCTGCCGCAGCTGGACGATGTCCACGCCAGCGGCGAGCACGGTGTCGAGGAACTCCGGGAGGTCGCCCTGCCGCTCCCGCGCGTCGGTGCACAGGTAGAGCCGGGCCCCGGCGAGCCGCTCGCGGGCGTTCGCGGACGTCACGTCAGAACCCGAGGGCCTGGGCGCGTCGTTTCACCTCGCGGCCGCGGCCTTCGCGCAGCGCCGCCGCCGGGCTGCCGGGCAGCGTGTCGTCCTCGGTGAACAGCCAGCGCAGCGACTCGGCCTCGTCGTAGCCCGCGTCAGCGAGCAGGGTGAGGGCGCCGGGCAGGCCCTTGACCACCTTCCCGCCCTGCACGAACGGCTCGGGGATCTGCAGGGTCCGGTCGGCGCCCCGGCGGACGGCGACGAGCTGGCGCTCCCGCACCAGCTGGCGCGCCCGGTTGGTTTCGACACCCAGCGCTTCCGCGAGTTCGGGCAGGGTGAGCCAGGAGGGCACGAGGGCGTCGGTGCGCGTGTCGATCTCCACCACGGTCCCAGATTGCCACCCGCCGCCCAGGCGTGCACGCCCGGGCGTGCATACCCGGGCGCGTCAGCCGGCGAAGTCGAACTCGCCGGCCTTGACCCCGGCGAGGAACGCCTGCCACTCGGCGCGGGTGTAGACGATCACGTCGCCGCCCGGGTCGCGGCTGTGCCGCACGGCGACCCGGGCGGTGCCGTCGGGGAGCGGGCCGGCCTCGACGCAGTTGCCTCCCGTGCTACTGCTGTAGCTGCTGACGTGCCAGGCGACGCGGTCGAGGGCATCGGGGGTCGGCATGGCGTGCCTCCGTATCGAACACAGGTCGGTCACCGCGCCGATCATGGCCGCGACGGCGCCGATCACCGCAAGGTCTTCGCCGCCGCCGAGATCAACGCGGTGGACTCGTCGGGCCCCAGGGCGGCCTCGCGTAGCCGATCGTACGCCGCGGTGAACCGTCGCACGCCATCGGATTCGACGTACACCTCGCCGGCGAGCGTCTGGGTGTAGGCGATGTCGGGGAACGGATCGGCCAGCCGGAAGATCGTGAAAGCGCCGTCCAGGCTGGCGTGCGCCCCCGCCCGGAACGGCAGCACCCGGAGCTCGACCGCGGGCCGGTCGGCGCCCGCCACGAGGTGGCGGAGCTGGGCGCGCATCGCCGACCGGCCTCCCACGGGACGGCGCAGCACCGCCTCGTCGAGGATCACGTCCAGCCGCGGCGGCTCGTCACGATCGAGCGCCTCCTGGCGCGCCATCCGGAACTCCACCCAGCGTTCGATCCGATCGGCGGGCGCGTCACCGTCGGCCGCCCTGATCGTCGCCTCGGCGTACTCCCTGGTCTGCAGCAGACCCGGCACGACCAGGGCCTCGAACCACCGGATGGTGTGGGCGCGCTCCTCGAGCCAGGCGTGGTCGATGAACGACCCGGCGACGTGGTCGGCGTAGCCCTCCCACCAGCCGGTCCGCCACACGTCGCGGGCCAGCTGCTCGATGGCCTGCCGCACGCGCTCGTCGTGGACGCCGTAGAGGTTCATCAGGGCCAGCGTGTCCACGATGCGGATCGGGATGACGCCCGCCTCCATGCGGGAGAGCGTCGACGGGTCGCGCTGGAGGTACTCCCCGGTGTCCTTGAGGGTCAGCTGGGCGCCCTCGCGCATGTCGCGGAGCTGCTGACCGAGCCACTGGGCCCGCAGTGTCGGCCCTCGCCTGGCATCCACCCGTACACCCTCCTCACGCATCCTGACCCACCCGCATACCGATCAGGTGACGGCCGAGACATCATCGTGTTGTCGAAAGCTTGCGTGGGGTCTATCGTGACCGATTGCGCACGGTGTGGCAACAGTCACAGCGCGCGCAATCGGAGGAAGGGAGCGGACCGGGGCGGGGCTGCGTTCTGAAGGCCCAGCGCCCACCCCGGTCCGTGCCGCCGGACGAAGGGAGCCCCTGGTGGAGCACCGCCCGCGAACCGACGCACTGCCTGTCTACCACGACGGCCGACCACCGCAGGCCCGCGACCCGGAGGCCGCGCGCCTGTCGCGGGACAGGCCACGCTGGTTCGCGATCTGGATCGACGAGTCCGACCTCGAGGAGATCGAGCCGGGCGGCCTGGACGCGATCGACCCCGCGGACGTGCTGGCATGGGGCATCGAGTTCGCTGACGAGGCGCTGGTCTACCGGCACCACCCCGCGACCGGCCACCGGAGCTACGGCGTGTTCGGCTCGGCCGAGCGGGCCGCCGACTTCTACGGCCGCCACGATCCGGTGCGGGTGATCTACGGCTGAGGTGCCGAGCACAGGGTCGCCGGAGCCACCATGGCGGTTTTCGGCGTGCACGCCATCGTGTGGGGAACCGTCGCGACGACCGTACGGCAGCAGAACACGCCCTCCGCCCTGGTCGGCCGGGTCGCGAGCGTGTACCTGCTGGCTTCCGTCGGTGGCGCGGCGGTCGGAGCGCTGCTCGGGGGCGCGCTGGCCGGGCGGGCCCGACGCGAGATCGAGCCGTCGTCGGGGCGTTGAGGCGGTCAGGCTGGCCGGGCGCCGGGCGGGCGTTCCGGCTGGCCACTGGCCAGCACCTCGGCCAGCTGGAACCGTACGGGTACCTCGAGCTGGGCGTAGGTGCACGACTCGGGCAAGCGGTCCGGGCGCCAGCGGACGAAGTGGGTGGTGTGGCGGAACCGCGTACCCTCCATGTGGTCGTAGCGCACCTCGCAGACCAGCTGCGGGCGCACCGGGATCCAAGCCAGGTCGCGCTGGGCGTTCCAGCGGGTCTGCGCGCCCGGCACCCGGTCGGTGCTCTCCGACTCCGCCATGTCCTCGCCGCCCAGCCACGGGTGCTCCTCGCCGGTGGCCTGCCGGTACGGCGCCAGCGTCTCCACCAGCTCGCGCCGCCGCACCTGGGAGAACGCCCCGGCCACGCCGACGTGCTGGAGCACCGCGTCGCCGTCGTAGAGGCCGAGCAGCAGCGACCCGACCGCACGCTGCTCCCGGCCGCCCGCACGGTGCCAGCGGAACCCCGCCACCACGCAGTCGGCGGTGCGCTCGTGCTTGACCTTGAACATCACCCGCTCGTCCTGGCGGTAGGCCAGCGCGCGGGGCTTCGCGATGACACCGTCGAGCCCCGCGCCCTCGAACACGTGGAACCACCGCTCCGCGAGTCCGAAGTCGTCGGTCGCCGGGGTGAGGAACACCGGCGGTCCGGCGCCGCGCAGCGCCGCTTCGAGGCGGGCCCGGCGTTCTCCCAACGCGGTGTCCATCAGCGAGCTGTCGCCTAGAGCGAGGACGTCGAAGGCGATGAACGACGCCGGTGTCTCGGCCGCCAGCTTCTGTACCCGCGAGTCTGCGGGGTGGATGCGGTTCAGCAGCGCCTCGAAATCGAGCCGGTCGCCCCGGAAGATCACGATCTCCCCGTCGAGCACGATCCGGTCCGGCAGCTGGCCCCGAACCCCATCGGCGATCTCGGGGAAGTACCGGGTGAGCGGCCGCCCCCTGCGGCTGCCGAGCTCGACCTCGTCGCCGTCCCGGAACAGGATGCACCGGAACCCGTCCCACTTGGGTTCGTAGAGCAGCCCGCCGGCGACCGAGTCGGGCGCCGGCACCCGCGTGACCGGCTTCGCGAGCATCGGCTTCACGATCGACGGCACGGGTAGGTCCATGAGGGCATCGTGGCAGCCCGCAGGGCGTGGCCGCGGCGTTTCCCGGTGTTCGGCGAGCCGCCGCACGCGAGCCTCCCACGGGCGGGTGACCCGACGACAGCGACCGTTACGCCTCGGGGGAGGCGTCGCGGAGATAGCGGGCGAACAGGAAGCCCTCGTGCTCGAGCAGGTGGCCCAGGCGCAGCTGGGCCGGGGCAACGATCTCGGGCTGCCCGGCGAGGATCCGCGGCGCGTCCCCGGCGGTCAGCCTCGGGCTGAGCGTGAGGCAGAGCTCGTCGAGCCGCCCCGCCGCGACGATCTGGGCGAGCAGATGCGGTCCGCCCTCGCAGAGCAGCCGGTAGTGTCCGCGCCCGGCCAGCGCGTCGACCGCGCGCCCGACGTCCACGGCCTCGTCGCCGGCGATGATCACGTCGGCGGCCTCGCGTGCTGCGGAAAGGCGCCTGGCAGGGGCCGCCGCCGGGGCCAGGACGACCGTACGGTTCCCGGCCGCGGTGAAGAAGCTTGAGGTGAAGTCGAGGTCGAGGGTACGGCTCACTACCGCCAGGCAAGGCGTGGGCGGCTGCCCGCGCGCCGCGCGGCGCGCGGCGAACTCCGGCTGGGCCTTCGCCGGCCCGTACCCCTCCTTGCGTACGGTCGCGGCGCCCACGATGATCACGTCCGCGAGGCCCCGCAGCACCCGGAAGAGCCGCCGGTCGGCGGCGCCGGAGAGCTCACCCGAGCGGCCGCTCGACGTCGCCGCGCCGTCCAGGCTCGCGACCATGTTCGCGCGCAGCCAGGGCCGGACGGCCGGATAGGCGTAGAGCCCTTCGAGGTCGGGGTCATCGGCCGTGTCGGAGGCCGGCAGCAGGCAACGCATGACCCGAGTCTCGCATCCGCCCCCGGACCGGGTTTGCGGGTTGCCGGGTACCGCGCGACCGACCCCGGCAACCCACGATCACATCAGCACGGGCGGGAGGGGCTCACACCCAGTCGAGCAGTTGCGCGGCCAGCTGCGCAGTGCGGCAGGGCAAGCCCACGCCGCAGGTGCACTCGAACTCGCCGTCGTCCCGGCGGGTGCGCTCGTGGTCGGCGAGAACGCCGGTGACGAGGCACCGGTACTGTTCGAGCTGATCTTCGACGCTCACCCGGGGGCGGGGGACCCTGTCCATGGGTCGACTCATCCCTCTCCGCTTTCGTGCTGCCCCCCTCAACGACCGGGGAGGCCGCAGGTCACGGTCCAGCCGCGGGTATGCCACGAACGGTGCACGAGCGAAGGGAAGGGCAAGCAGGGAAGGCAGGAAGGCGTGGTGATGTGGTGGACAGCCGCGGAGAGCCGCTAAGCGGAGAGAGGGCTTGCGAGCGTCTCGTCGTAGCGGCGCAGCACCAGCCGGGCCACCTCGGGCGCGTCCCCGAGCACGCCGGCCACGACATCGGCGGCATCATCGGCTGCATTATCGGCGGTGGCACCGGATGGCGGGTCCGCCGCAGCGGCGCCAGCGCGGACCCGGTCGGGCAGCACCCCCGGCGCCAGGAAGTACGGGGCGACCGCCACCCGCGCCGCCCCCCGCCGCCGCAGCCCGGCGACCGCCTCGCCC
>JBOHCZ010000127.1:0-7220 GCA_050699195.1 Streptomycetales bacterium | reverse complement strand
TGGCAATTCCGCCCCTACGGCGCCGGCAATGAGGGCGGAATTGCCAAGATCGACGATCCGCGCAGCCGCGCAACGGTCTCGCGCAGCGCCCGGACCTCCCGGGTCAGCGACTCGACGAGCTCCGCCTCCGCGCTGCGTCGCCCTCCCCCGTCCTCGGCGACCCTGCGCAGCCGTTCGACCTCCCGGGTCAGCGCCCGTACGGCCGCAGGACCCGGGTCGCCGGCTGCTTCCCCGGCGGTACGCAACGAGATGCCACAGCGTGGGCAGGTGGGTGCGGCGTCCATGTCGACCTACTTCTGCTTTCCTGAAAGATCGGGTATCGGCACCGGGGTGCGTGCCATTTTCCCGGGGCCTCCGGCGCCGGTCATCGGGTCGTGCCACGAATTTCCGGCATCGTGGTTTGTGTTCGCGGCACAAGCGCATCCATCACACTCCCCGCCCGCCCCGGTCGGGGTGCGCTGCGCTTGACCGGCGCTCGAACCCGTTCGGTTCGATAGGATCCGAGGTCAGGGGAGGTGGCGAGCACTGTGGCGTGATAGGCGGTAACACTGCGTGAGTACCGGGCAACGCCGGGAGAGCGGCCGCGAGCGCGTCATCCGCACGGCGTACGACCTCTTCAGCCGCCGCGGGGTCCGTGCCGTCGGCATCGACACGATCATCGCCGAGGCGGACGTCGCGAAGATGACCCTCTATCGCAACTTCCCCTCGAAGGACGCCCTGATCCTGGCTTTCCTGCAACGCAGGGAAGAACGCTGGGTCCATGAATGGCTGCTGGCGGAGATCCGGCAGCGGGAATCCGCGCCGGGTCGGAGGCTGCTGGCAATCTTCGATGTGTTCGCTGAATGGTTCGCGCGTTCCGACTACGCGGGTTGCCCGTTCGTCACGACGCTGCTCGAAATCGATGACCCGGACAGCCCGGTGCGCAAGGCGAGCGCAGCACACATGGCGAATATCCGCAATCTCCTCGGTGATCTTGCCGCAGAGGCGGGTATCGGCGACACCGACCGGTTCGCACGCCAGTGGCACATCCTCATGAAGGGCTCCATCGTGGCCGCCCAAGAGGGCGACCAGGGCGCGGCCGGACGCGCGCGCGAGATGGGCGGGCTGCTGCTGCGCAGCCACGGCGTCCCCACATAAGCCGACGCTCTCACCCTTTCCCGCGATATCGCGCAGCCCCCGGCGAGGACCGTTGACGGGGCCTGCTGCCGCGTGTCGAGAATGACGTCGCGTATCGCAGATACGTCCCATCACAGCTATGTGGCCGGACCGCGACCGATGAAGGAGGCAGCGTGGCCGTCAACGCGCATCCCGAGGTCCTGCTCTACGTCACCACGGGATGCCGGTCGGGCACGTCACGTCGGCCTGCTACTCCCCCCGGCTGAACAGGAACATCGGCTTCGCGATGCTCCCGGTCGAGCTGACCGGGCTCGGTACCGAGGTCGAGGTCGACACCCCGTACGAACGCACGAGCGCGGTGGTCACGGCGAAACCCTTCATCGATGCGGCGAAGGACGCCCCGAAGCAGGACGTGAGCGCCCTCATCTCGCCGTAGCGCAGGGGCCGGGCGGGCGAGTCGGGCCATGCCCTGGCGGTGGCGGCGCCGGGGGTCGGGTACGGTCGTGTCCCATGGGGCGGAGCGTCGTGTACCTGCACGTGGGCGCGCCCAAGACCGGCACCACCTATCTCCAGCAGCTACTCGCCCGGAACCGGCCCGCGCTGCGGCGGGAGGGCGTGCTCTACCCCGGCGACCGGCCGGACCACTTCTTCCCGGCCCAGGACCTGCTCGGCTGGCACTTCGGTGGGTGGCGCAACCCTGCCGTGCAGGGCGCCTGGGGCCGGCTCGTCGCCGATGTGCACGCGTGGGGCGGCGACACGGTGCTGCTGTCCCACGAGATGTTCAGCGCCGCCGAGCCGCACGTCGTGGACCGTGCCGTGGCCGACCTCGAGCCGGCCGAGCTGCACCTGATCTACACCGCGCGGGACCTGGCCCGCATGATCCCTGCCGCGTGGCAGGAGGATGTGAAGAACCGGTGGACCGCGACCTTCGGCGAGGCGCTCGACCACCTGCGTGACGGTGTCGGCAGCTCACACCCTCCGGCCGCCGACTTCTGGCGCCGCCAGGACCCTTCGAGGGTGTTCGAGCGCTGGGGGCGCGCCGTTCCACAGGGCCGGATGCACGTGGTGACGGTGCCGGGACCCGGCGCCCCGCCCGGGCTGTTCTGGGAACGGTTCGCCTCGGTGGTGGGGCTGGACCCCACGCGCTACACGACGCGGGTGAGCGCGGCGAACCCGTCGCTCGGCGCGGCGGAGACGTCGGTGATCCGCCGGCTCACCGCGGCCCTCGACAGCGACGTGCCCTGGGACAGCTACCACGCGCTGGTCAAGCACTACCTCGCGCACCAGGTGCTCGCCCACCGGCCGGACCCCATCCGCATCACCCTCCCACCGGAGCACCGGCCATGGGTCGAGGAGCGGGCCGGGCAGATCGTCGAATGGCTCGAGACGTCCGGCGTTCACGTGGTGGGTGACCTCGGCGAGCTGCTCCCCGAGCCGGCGCCCGGCAGCTACACCTCCCCCGATGACGTGCCGGCCGATCGGGAGCTGGCCGCCGCCGCCGACGCCTTGGCCGGACTGGTGCGGCGGGCCCACAGGCTGCAGGTGCAGCTCGATCGGGCGCGCGCCGATCGCGACCGGCTGCGGGACCGCCGCCAGCTGCTGCCTGTGGCGCGGGCGCTGCGCTGGGCGGGCAACCATGGCGCGAACCGGTACCGGTCGGTGGCAGCGGCCCGGCGCCTCTACCTGAGGTTCCGGGAGACCGTCTCGCGGTAGACGCGTCAGGTGCTCAGCCCCGGATGCGCTGGCGCTCCGGGTCGTACAACGGCTCCCCGGCCACCACGGCGGGCACCCGCTCGCCGAAGTACTCGATCTCGACCGGGCGCCCCGGCGCCGCGGCGGCGGCGGGCAGCCAGGCGTAGGCGATCGGTGCGCCGATCGTGTAGCCGTACGCCGCGCTCGTCACGTAGCCGGCGGGCCTGCCGTCGACGTACACCGGCTCGCTGCCCATCACCACGGCCTGCCGGTCCTGCACGGTCAGGCAGGTGAGCCTGCGCTCCACCGCCCCGGGGTCGAGCCGGGTAAGGGCGGAACGGCCGACGAACTCAGCCTTGTCCATCCGGACGGCGAACCCGAGCCCGGCCTCGTACGGGTGGTGCTCGGCGGTCATGTCGGTGCCCCAGGCGCGGTAGCCCTTCTCGAGACGCAGGCTGTTGAAGGCGCTGCGTCCGCCCGCGATGATCCCGAGCCGCTGACCGGCCTCCCACAGCGTGTCCCACAGCGCCAACCCGAGGTCGGCGGTCGTGTACAGCTCGAAGCCCAGCTCGCCGACGTAGGACAGCCGCAGCGCGATGACGGGCACCTGCCCGACGTGGACCCGCCGGGCGCGGAAGTACCGGAAGCCGGCGGCGGAGAGGTCGGAGTCGGCGAGCGGGGCCACCAGATCGCGGGCCCGCGGCCCCCAGACGCCGACGCAGCACGTGCCGGGGGTGCTGTCGCGCACCTGAACGGAGCCGTCACCCGGCAGGTGGCGAAGCAGCCAGTCGAGGTCGAGGTTGCCGTTCGCCCCGATCTGGAACTCCTCCTCCGCCAGCCGGGCGACGGTGAGGTCGCTGCGGATCCCGCCGTCGTGGCCGAGCAGCAGCGCGTAGGTCACGCTGCCGGGCCGCTTGTCGAGCTGCCCCGTGGTCAGCCGCTGGAGGAAGCCGAGCGCTCCCGGGCCTGTGACCTCGAGGCGCTTCAGGGGAGTCATGTCGTAGAGGGCGACCCGCTCGCGGGTCACGAGCGCCTCGGCGCCGGCGATGGGCGACCAGTAGCGGGCGGCCCAGGCGTTGCGGCCGGGGATGTCGCGGCCCGCGAGCAGCGCCGCGTTCGCCTCGTACCAGTGCGGCCGCTCCCAGCCGCCGGCCTCGAGGAAGTACCCGCCGAGCTCCTGCTGGCGCGGGTAGAACGGGCTGACCCGCAGCGGCCGGGGCTGCTCCATCGGCTGAAGCGGGTGCACGATGTCGTACACCTCGACGAAGGCCTGGCAACCCCGCTGGTGCACGTACGGCGGGGCGAGCTGCACCGCCTCGAAACGGTTCACGTCGCAGGCGTGTACGTCGCTGCGCGGCCGGCCCTCGACGAGCCACTCGGCCATCGCCTTCGCGACGCCGGCGGAGTGGGTGATCCACACCGCCTCGGCGAGCCAGAAGCCGCGCAGCTCCCGGGATTCGCCGAGCAGCGGCATGCCGTCGGGGGTGAAGGAGAACAGCCCGTTGATGCCCTCCTCGACCTTCGTCGTCGCGAGGTCGGGCAGCAGCGCGACGGACTCCCACCACCACGGCTCGAAGTCGCCGCCGGTGAACGGCTGCACCGACGGCGCGGGGGACTCGTGCGGGCCGGGGATGTCCCCGGCCGCGACCGGCATCGCACGGTGGCCGTACGCCCCGATGCCCACCCGGTCGTGGTGCTCCCGGAAGTAGAGGTCGCGGTCCTGGTGCCGCAGGATCGGATGGACCGCCTCCCGGCGGGCGCCGGACAGCGCGGGCAGCGGCCCGGTCCTGGCGTACTGGTGGGCCATCGGCTGCAGGGGGACGGGCACGCCGGCCATGGCACCGAGCCGCGGCCCCCAGATCCCGGCAGCGCACACGACGATGTCGGCGGCGAACTCGTCCCGGTCCGTCGCCACACCGCGCACCCGGCCGCCGGCCTGCCGGATCGCTGTGACGGTCTGGCCGCCGAGGAACCGCGCGCCACGGGCTTCGGCGAGCCGGGCCTGGGCCTCCGCGGCCCGCACCGGGGCGGCCAGCCCGTCGCCCGGGATGTGCAGCCCACCGTGCAGCCTCGAGGCGTCGAGCAGCGGATGCAGCGCCGCGCACTCCCCGGCCGGGAGCAGCGTGGTGCGCACCCCCCAGGACGTGGCCCACCCGTGCTTGCGCTTGAGCTCCTCCCAGCGCTGCGGGCTGGCGGCGACCTCGAGGCCGCCGACCTGGCGGAAGCAGGACTCGTCACCCAGCGTCAGCGCGGCGTACTTGCCGACCGTGTAGCGCGCGAACTCGGTCATCGTCTTCGACGGGTGGGTCTGGAACACCAGACCGGGGGCGTGGGAGCTGGAGCCGCCGGTGGTGAACAGCGGTCCCTGCTCGAGGACCGTGACGTCACGCCAGCCCCTGCCGGTGAGCTCCTCGGCCAGGGCAGCCCCGACGATGCCTGCACCGATGATGATCACCCGGGGCTGGGCTGCCATGCTCTCCACCCCGCTGCCTGGTTGGCTCATGCGAACAGTGTTCCGGCCTAGGCGCGAGACTGCGGCGGTTCGCCCGGGGTTGTCAACTCATGAGGCGGGTCGCGCGACAGCGCTCCCTCGTTCCCGCAGAGGGCGACTCACGACCGAGTGGGGAGCGCGCTCGGGGACAGCGAAGGTGTGCTGGGCGACTCGTCCGGGGGCTCCGGCTGCGGGGGTACGGTCTCGCGCCGCGGCTCGCCCGTCTCATCCGGGGGCTCCGGAGTCGGCGTCGGCTCAGGTGTCAGGGTGCGTGACGCAACCGGCGAAGGTGGGACCTCCACAGGTGCCCGCCAGGTGTCCTGCCCGACGTTCCCGCCCGGTCGGGTGTAGGCACGATCGGCTACCCCCGAAGGCTCAGGCGAGCTTGCAGACGGTGTCGAGATCGCCTGCCGCCGCGGCAGGGCCTCGCCTTGCAGCGATCCGAACAGGGCGCCGCTGAGGAAACCCGTGACCGCGGCGACGGCGAGCACCGCTCCGATGAACCTGCGCTGCATGCGTGCCTCTCGTGTCAGTGCTCGAGCAGCGCCGTGACGCCCTGGCGTGCCGCCACACCGGCCTCATACGTGAGGCCGTAGACGGCGCCGGCACACGCGACGATCACCACGGCCGTGACGGCCGCGACCAGTCTCCCCCGCATCGCCCCCCCTTTACGGGTCCTACCGAGACTACGCCCGGGCCCCGGCGCGGGGTTGCGTCCCAGTGCCCGCGGTCAGCGGGCCCCGGACGTGGTCGTGGACCGGGTAGACCGCGCCCGACTCGGGCGAAAGCTCGCCCCGGGCAGCCCGGTAGGGTGCCAGTCATGGCGCGCGAGGTGGAGCCGGCACCCTTACGCGGTCTGCGCACGTTGCTCGGGCTGCTGGTGCTCGCCTTCGTCGTCTCCGTCGTGCACTACGTCGACAACGTGGCCAACTACGGCGCCTACCCGCAACCCGCTCCTGGCGCCTCTCCCCCCGCACCCTCCGCTGCCCTGATCGCCGTCTCATGGTTCGTTTTCACGGCCTTCGGTGCGCTCGGGCTCTGGCTCTTCCTGCGGCGCCGGGTGGTCGCCGCGGCCGCCTGCCTGGCCTTCTACTCGGTGAGCGGCCTGATCGGTGTCGGCCACTACACGGTGCCGGGCGCGACGTCGATGGCGTGGTGGCGCCAGACCCACGTGGTGGTCGACATCGCCTGTGGATTGCTGGTCTTCGGCTTCGCGGTGTGGTCGGTCGTCGCACTGCGGCCCGGCCGGGCCAGAGGCGCTGGCCGGTGAGTCGCTCGTACCCCTCGATGTACGAAATCATGTCCTCGTGCCCGACGAAGAGCCCGCGCATCCGGCCCGGCTGTGGCGTAACCCTGATCCGAAGCGGTCCTATGACGTCGTCGTCGTCGGTGGGGGCGGCCACGGCCTGGCCACCGCCTACTATCTGGCGCGCAACCACGGGGTCACCGACGTCGCCGTGCTGGAGCGCGGCTGGCTCGCGGGCGGCAACATGGCCCGCAACACCACGATCATCCGGTCGAACTACCTGCGGGAGCAGAGCGCGGCGATCTACGAGCACGGCCTCCGGCTCTGGGAGGGGCTCGCCGACGAGCTCGACTACGACCTCATGCTCAGCCAGCGTGGCGTGCTGAACCTCTGCCACACCCCGCAGGACGTGCGCGAGGGCGTCCGGCGGGTGCACGCGAACCGGCTGGGCGGGATCGACGCGGAGTGGCTCACGCCCGAACAGGTCAAGGCGTTCTGCCCCATCGTCGACGTCTCACCCGACGTGCGCTACCCCGTGCTCGGGGCCACCCTGCAGCCCCGCGGGGGCATCGCGAAGCACGACCGCGTGGCGTGGGCCTACGCGCGGGCGGCCGACGCGCTGGGCGTCGACCTCGTACAGGACTGCGAGGTCACCGGGTTCCTGCGGGACGGCGA
>JBOHCZ010000126.1:0-7126 GCA_050699195.1 Streptomycetales bacterium | reverse complement strand
TGCGGTTCGGGTCCCTTCCAGGTCGAGGTGAACGTTGATGGGGTCGACGAGGGTGCGCCCGGTCGCCGGCCGTGCCGGCCGGCGAGCCGACGGCGTTCCGGCGGCCGCCGGTGACGCAGCCGTCGTGTCACGGCCGGTCCGGGCGGCCACCGCCTGGGCCTGGCGGTTCCTGGTGCTCGCGGTGGCGACGGCCCTGGTCTTCTACCTGGTCTTCCGCTTCCGGCTGGTCTTCTTCCCCGTCATCGTGGCCCTGCTGCTCACGGCCCTGCTCGACCCCACGGCAGCGCGGCTCCGGCGCCGGGGGATGCCGAGCGCGCCCGCGGCGGCCGTCGTCTTCGTCGGCGGCATCGCGCTCGTCCTCGGCGTGCTCGTGCTGATGGGCAGCGTGCTCGCCTCCGGTCTCGAGGGGGTGACCGGGGCGCTCAGCGAGGGCATCGACGACGTCCGAAGGTGGCTGACCGACGGCCCGCTCGGCCTCGGGGCCCAGCAGATCCGCGATGTCGTCGACGAGCTGCAGCAGGCGATCGTGCGCAACCGCGAGCGGCTCACCTCGCAGGCGCTCACGACGGCCGCGGCCGCCCTCCAGTTCATGGCCGGCGCCCTGATCGCGATCTTCGTGACGTTCTTCTTCCTCTACGATGGCGCGCGGATCTGGGGTTGGTGCGTCCGGCTGTTCCCCAGGCACGTCCAGGCGGACGTCGCGGGGGCCGGCGCGGCGGTATGGCAGACGCTGGTGGCCTACGTGCGGGGCACGGTCATCGTGGCGCTCTTCGACGGAACGTTCATCGCGCTGGCGCTGATCTTCATCGGTGTCCCCGTCGCGCTGTCCTTCCCGCTCGGCGTGATCGTGTTCTTCGGCGCGTTCGTGCCGCTGGTCGGCGCCTTCGTCACCGGGGTGGTTGCGGTGTTCGTCGCGTTCGTCGTCGAGGGGCCGCTGGGGGCGCTGCTCGCCTTCGGGGCGATCGTGGCCGTGCAGCAGATCGAGGGGAACATCCTGCAGCCGTTCGTGCTGGGGCGGCTGGTCCGGGTCCACCCGGTGGCGGTGGTGCTCGTCGTCACGTGGGGCACCCTCGTCGCGGGCATCGCCGGGGCGATCATCGCCGTGCCCATCGCCGCCGTCGCCAACACGGCCCTGAGCTACTTCGCCGGCGTGAGCGCGGCGCGGCACAGCCGGACGGGGTCAGGCCCCGGCCAGGGCGCGAGCCCGACCCCGCAGCCCGGCACTCCACGCCCCTGAGGGGCCCGCGGATGCGGAGGCAGAGGTGCCCGCCGGCCCGGCTGGCGCCCGCTACCCGACGAGCTCGTCGCGTGCGCCGTCGCGGATCCAGCAACGGACGATGTCGCGCACCGAGATCATGCCGACGACCTCGTCGTTGTCGAGCACCACGAGATGGCGGAAGCCACCACGGGTCATCGCCTCGGCGGCCCGGTCGAGAGTCCAGTCGGGGGTTGCGAACACCAGATCGTTCGTGAGATGAGCCTCTGCGCACTCGATGTCGGGATCCTCCCCCCTCCCGACCGAGTCCAGGAGGTCGCGTTCGGTGAGAATGCCGATGCCGGCGGTCTCAGGGTCGATGACCACCGCGGCGCCGACCCGCCGTGCGGACATCAGCCGGCTCGCCTCCCGCAGCGTGTGCCTCGGCCCTACCGTCAACACGATGGTGCTCATGCCGTCGCGAACCCGCATGCCCCAGCCACCTCCTCCTGTGAGCTCCCGTCACAAACCCGGGGGTGCTCCTCATCGTGCTCGCCCCCGGAGCGGCCCACAAGACACCCGCCATACCCGAAATGGATGGATTCTGAGCGGGCAGTGCTCACTGCTCGCTGGCCAGGTACCCGAGTGACGCGTCGTGGAGGAGACCGTTCGAGCACAGCACGCTGCCGCCGCCCGGGCCCCGTACGCCGTCGAGGTTGGTGAAGGTGCCGCCCGCCTCCTCGACGATCACGGCCAGCGCCGCGAGATCCCAGATGTCCACCTCCGGCTCGGCCGACACGTCGACGGCTCCCTCGGCGACGAGCATGTGCGACCAGAAGTCCCCGTACGCCCGGGTACGCCAGCACGCCCGCGTGAGCTCGAGGAAGCCACCCAGACGGCCCTCTCGCTCCCACCCGGACAGGCTGGAGTACGAGAACGACGCGTCCCCGAGGTTGCTGACCTTCGAGACCCGGCAGCGACTGGCCGCCGAGAGGCTGCGCCCGGTCCAGGCGCCCGCCTTCCGCGACGCCCACCAGCGGCGTCCGAGCGCGGGCGCCGAGACGACCCCGAGGACCGGCTCGTCGCCGTCCATCAGCCCGATCAGCGTGGCCCACACGGGCACCCCGCGCAGGAAGTTCTTGGTGCTGTCGATGGGGTCGAGCACCCACTGCCGCGGTCCGCGGCCCGTCGTGCCGTACTCCTCCCCGACGACGGCGTCCCGCGGGCGGGAGCGGCCCAGCGTCTTGCGGAGCAGTTCCTCCACGGCCACGTCCGCATCCGTCACAGGCGAGAGGTCAGGTTTTGTCGCGACCGAGAGGTCGCGCGCCTTGAAGCGCATGAGGGTGGTCGCGTCCGCAGCGTCAGCGAGGACGTGGGCGAACCGCAGATCGTCGTCATAGGCCGGCATGGAGCGAACGTTATCTACCTCGGGCGTGGTCGCGGGTGGAGGCGCAGGCTGGGGGGTAGGGCTCCCGCATGAGTGAGTTCCCGGCCAGCGCCGCCAGAAACGCCGCCGCACCCGCCGGAAACGGCGCCGAGAACGACACCCTCGAACTCCTCGGGCTGCTGGCCGACGGGCCACGGCTTCGGGTGTTCGCGGCCCTGGTGCTCGGCGCACGGCGCACGCCTGAGATCGCGGAGCGCGCCGGACTGCCGAACAAGGACACCCGCAAGGCGCTCACCCAACTCGAGTCCGGCAGGCTTGCGCGCCGCGAGCACGACGGGTGGCGGCCACGCCCCGAGCGGATCCGCGAGGTCGTCATCGCCCCCGGGCCGGCCGGCGAGCGGAGGGATCCCGGCGTGGCCGACCCCTCTGAGTCCGTCGTCCTCCAAGCGTTCTTCCGCGGCGGGCGTCTGGTCCAGATCCCGGCTCAGCGCGGTAAGCGCCTCGTCGTACTCGACTACGTGGCACGGGTCTTCGAGCCCGGCCTGCGCTACCCCGAACGGGAGGTGAACGTGCTTCTGCGGGCGTTCCATCCGGACTACGTGGCGCTGCGCCGGCACCTCGTCGACGAGGGTCTGCTCAGCCGGAGTCAAGGCGTCTACTGGCGCAGCGGCGGCACGGTGCCCCTGGCAGCTTCCCGAGCTGTATAACGGGGGAGGAGGTCCCCGTCATGTTCGACACCGTGTTCGGTCTGCCGGTCCATGCGCTCGTGATCCACCTGGTCGTCATCGGGCTTCCGCTGGCTGCGCTGTTCACCGCGGCGGTCGCGCTGCGCCCGGCGTGGCGGACGCGGTACGTGTGGTGGGCGGTCGCGGGCAACGGCTTCCTGCTCGCGGCGACCTACGCCGCCCAGGAGAGCGGAAAGCTGCTCTACGAGCGCCTCGGCGAACCCCCGGAGGCGGCGACGCACCGGGAGCTCGCCCTGACCCTCATCTGGTTCGCGCTCGCCCTGCTCGTCGTCACAGTCGTGCTCGCCCTGCCCGTCGCAGCCGTCGCTCTTGCCCGCAGCCACGGCGTGGCGGTCCATGCCCTGACGCTCGTCGTCGTCCTGGTGGCCGCGGCGTCGGTCGTGCAGGTGGTCCGGGTCGGTCACGCCGGCACCGATGCGGTGTGGGGGAGCACGGTGGAGTCCACGAGCCCGTAGGGCGGCCCGGAACACCGGTGGGCCGCTCACCGGCTCTCCCTCAGCCCAGGACCGCGAGCAGGCGGCGCAGGGAGACGAGCCGGGCCGGGTCGGCGTTCCCGCCCTCCACCCACGCGCCGAGAGCGCACTCCGGCTCGTTGTGCGAGCAGGAACGCGGGCACTCCAGCGTGCCCGGCAGCATCTCGGGAAAGGCCTCCACGATCCGCTGCGGCCGGACGTGGGCGAGTCCGAAGCTGCGCACCCCTGGCGTGTCGATCACCCAGCCGCCGTCACCGGGGAGCCGCAGCGCGATGGCCGACGTCGAGACGTGTCGCCCACGCCCCGTGACCAGGTTGACCTCGCCCGTCGAACGGCCGGCACCCGGCACGAGGGCGTTGACGAGCGTTGACTTTCCGACCCCCGAGTGCCCCACGAGCACGCTGCGCCGGCCACGCAGCCGCCGCTGCAGCGCCTCCAGGGGCTCGCTGTGCCGCATGACCAGGTAGGGCACGCCGAGCGGCTCGTACACGCCCAGCAGCGGCTCTGGCGAGGCGAGGTCGGCCTTGGTGAGGCACAGCAGCGGGGCGAGACCTTCGTCGTAGGCGGCGACCAGGCAGCGGTCGATGAGGCGGGGCCGCGGCTCGGGATCGGCGAGCGCGGTGACGATGACGAGCTGGTCGGCGTTGGCGACGATCACCCGCTCGACCGGGTCTGTGTCGTCCGCGGTCCGCCGGAGCGCCGAGATGCGTGGCTGCACGCGGACGATGCGTGCCAGTGCGCCGAGCTCGCCCGACAGATTGCCCACCAGGGCGACGCGATCACCGACCACGACGCCCTTGCGTCCCAGCTCACGGGCCTTCATCGCGGTGACCGGAGAGGAGCGGCGCCCCTCGACCTGGCACCTGAAGCGGCCGCGGTCGACGGCGGTGACGAACCCGGCGACGGCGTCCTCGTGGGGCGGCCGGGTCCGGGTACGCGGCCGCGAGCCACGGCCGGGACGGATCCGTACATCGTCCTCGTCCAAGCGACGAGCCCGCCGGGTCAGCGCGCGCCTCCCAGCATCGCGAACCACAACTCGACGAAGCCCGGCAGCGTCTTGGCGGTCGTCGCGACGTTCTCGACACGTACCCCGGGGACGGCCAGCCCGACCACGGCGGCCGCGGTGGCGAGCCGGTGATCGTCGTACGTGGCGAAGACCCCGCCGTGCAGGGGGCGCGGGCGAATCTGCAGACCGTCGGCGGTGTCGCAGACATCGCCGCCGAGATCGCCCAGCTCCTTGGCGAGTGCCGCCAGCCGGTCGGTCTCGTGCGCCCGCAGATGGGCGATGCCGCGCAGGGTCGACGGTGCGTCGGCGAGCGCCGCGAGGGCCGTGATCACCGGTGTCAACTCGCCGATCTCGTGCAGGTCGGCGTCGACGCCGTGCACCCGTCCGGACCCGGTGACGGTTAGGCCCGCGGGCCCGAGCCGGCAGTTCCCGCCCATCCGGGTGAGGAGGGGGCGCAACGCGTCGCCGGGCTGGGTGGTGTGCTCGGGCCAGCCGCGGACCGTCACCCGGCCGCCGGTGACGAGCGCGGCGGCGAGGAACGGAGCGGCGTTCGAGAGGTCCGGCTCGACGAGCACATCGCGGCCGCGCAGCGGACCTGGCGCGACCCGCCAGCGGTCGGACACCGAGTCGTCGACGGCCGCTCCCGCGGCCCGCAGCATGTCGATCGACATGTCGATGTGGGGGAGCGACGGCACGGAGGAGCCCGCGTGGCGAACACTCACCCCTTCGCCGAACCGTGCTGCGACGAGCAGCAGGGCGCTCACGAACTGCGACGATGCCGAGGCATCGATGGTCACGGACCCGCCCGGCACCGCCCCTGCCCCCAGGACCGTCAGCGGCAGCGCCCCGCGTCCCCCGTCGTCGATCCGGGCGCCGAGGTCGCGCAGGCCCGCGACGAGTGGCCCGAGCGGGCGCTCGCGCGCCCGGGGGTCGCCGTCGAAGCGCACCTCGCCGGTGGCGAGGGCCGCGAATGGCAGCAGGAACCGCATGACGGTGCCGGAGTTCCCGACGTCCAGCTCGGCGGCCCCCCGGGGCGGGTGCGGCGTCACGGTCCACACGTCGCCGCGCTCTTCGACGCCGACGCCGAGCGCGCGGAGGCCCGCGGCCATCAGGTCGGTGTCCCGGCTGCGGAGCGGACTCCGGATGGTGCCCGGCTCAGCGGCGAGGGCGGCGAGCACGAGAGCGCGATTGGTCACGGACTTCGATCCGGGCACCGTGACCGCCGCGTCGACGGGGGTCGACGCGGTCGGTGCGGGCCAGAGCGCTGCGGACATCCGCCTGTGAGCCTAGCCAACTCCGCCGCTCCGGCCCGCGGCCCGGCGAGGTGGCACGCTAGGGACATGTGCGGACGGTACGCCGCGAGCCGGCACCAGGACGCCCTCGCCGTCGAGTTCGAGATCGACCGGGTCGAGACGGCCGGGACGGCAGGCGAGACAGCCGCGTCGACCACGGGCGAGACAGCGGCGTCGCTCGCCGCTGACTACAACGTGGCCCCGACCAAGCCAGTGCCCGCCGTCCTCGAGCGCCTCGACCCTGACTCGGGGCGACCGGAGCGCCAGCTCCGCCTGCTCAGCTGGGGCCTCGTGCCGTGGTGGGCCAGGGATCCCTCGGGCGGTGGCCGGCTCATCAACGCGCGTGTGGAGACGGCCGCCGGCAAGCCGGCCTTCCGGCGGGCCTTCGCGAAGCGGCGCTGCCTGCTGCCCGCTGACGGTTACTTCGAGTGGCACGGCGGGCAGCCTGGCCGCAAGCAGCCGTTCTTCATCCGCCCGCGCGGGGGCGGGGGGCTCGCGATGGCGGGGCTGTACGAGATCTGGCGCGACCCGGGCGGCACGCCGGGCGATCCTCGCGCCTGGTGGTGGAGCGCCACGGTGCTCACCACGGTCGCCGCGGAGGGGCTGGGTCATCTCCACGACCGCATGCCGGTGCTGCTCTCGCCCGATCGCTTCGGCGCCTGGCTGGACCCCCGCCGTGTCGATCCCGCCGAGGTGTCCGAGCTGCTGGTGCCGGCCCCCGCGGGGGCCCTCGAGGCCTACCCGGTGTCCACCGCGGTGAACGATGTCCGCAACAACGGCCCGCACCTGATCACCCGGGTGTGCCCGGAGCCTGCCGATGCCACACTCTTCTGACCGGCGGGTGGAGCGACTCATCGCGACACCCGCGGGCGAGGCGCGTGCCCTGGTCGACGCGGCCGGCGCGGGCACCACAGGTCGTGCCACGCTGGTCCTCGGGCATGGCGCGGGCGGCGGTGCCGACGCGGCCGATCTGCTCGCCCTGGCGGGGAGGTTGCCCGATGCCGGGATCAGCGTGGTCCGGGTCGAG
>JBOHCZ010000125.1:0-7137 GCA_050699195.1 Streptomycetales bacterium | reverse complement strand
TCCCCGAGTTCGAGGAGCGCACCAGCACCGGCTGGCGGCGCCACAACCCCTACACCAAGCTCTTCGAGGAGCGGATCATCTTCCTCGGGGTGCAGATCGACGACGCGTCGGCCAACGACGTCATGGCGCAGCTGCTCACGCTCGAGTCCATGGACCCCGACCGGGATATCGTCATCTACATCAACTCGCCCGGCGGCTCCTTCACCGCGCTGACCGCCATCTACGACACGATGCAGTTCGTGAAGCCCGACATCCAGACGGTGTGCCTCGGCCAGGCGGCCTCGGCGGCTGCGGTGCTGCTCGCGGCTGGCACGCCGAGCAAGCGGCTCACCCTGCCCAACTCCCGGATCATCATCCACCAGCCCGCGACGGAGGGCGGCTACGGCCAGGCCAGCGACATCGAGATCCAGGCCAACGAGATCCTGCGGATGCGCACGCTGCTCGAGCACATCATCTCCAAGCACACGGGGCGGGCGGAGGAGGACGTGCGCCGTGACATCGAGCGCGACAAGATCCTCACGGCGGACGAGGCCGTCGGCTACGGCATCGCTGACCAGGTCATCTCGAGCCGCAAGGCATCCCTGGCGCGGTGAGGTCACTGGAACTCACCATGGAGAGAGGGGTCGTCGGGGTTCTGACAGGGTACGGTCGGACCCGAAGCACCCGGTTCGGGTCGGCCGGCGCAGGCGAAGGAGAGGCACCGCGTGGCACGCATCGGTGACGGTGGCGACCTGCTCAAGTGCTCGTTCTGCGGCAAGAGCCAGAAGCAGGTGAAGAAGCTCATCGCGGGCCCGGGCGTCTACATCTGCGACGAGTGCATCGACCTCTGCAACGAGATCATCGAGGAGGAGCTCTCCGAGTCCTCCGATCTCAAGTGGGACGACCTGCCCAAGCCCCGCGAGATCTATGAGTTCCTCGATTCCTACGTGATCGGACAGGAGGCCGCCAAGAAGTCACTCTCCGTGGCGGTCTACAACCACTACAAGCGGGTCCAGGCCGGTGAGAACGGCAAGACCAGCCGCGAGGAGGGCGTCGAGCTCGCGAAGTCCAACATCCTGCTGCTCGGCCCCACCGGGTGCGGTAAGACCCTGCTGGCCCAGACCCTCGCCCGGATGCTCAATGTGCCGTTCGCGATCGCCGACGCGACGGCCCTCACCGAGGCCGGTTACGTGGGGGAGGACGTCGAGAACATCCTCCTCAAGCTGATCCAGGCGGCCGACTACGACGTCAAGAAGGCCGAGACCGGCATCATCTACATCGACGAGGTCGACAAGATCGCCCGGAAGAGTGAGAACCCGTCGATCACCCGTGACGTGTCCGGAGAGGGCGTGCAGCAGGCGTTGCTCAAGATCCTCGAGGGCAGCACGGCGAGCGTCCCGCCGCAGGGCGGCCGCAAGCATCCCCACCAGGAGTTCATCCAGATCGACACGACGAACGTGTTGTTCATCGTGGGCGGCGCGTTCTCCGGCCTCGAGAAGATCATCGAGTCGCGGGTGGGCAAGAAGGGCATGGGCTTCGGGGCCACGCTGCGGTCCAAGGACGATGTCGACATCACCGATGTGTTCGCCGACGTGATGCCGGAGGACCTGCTCAAGTACGGCATGATCCCGGAGTTCATCGGCCGCCTGCCCGTCATCACCAGCGTGCATAACCTCGACCGGGCGGCGCTGATCCGCATCCTCACCGATCCCAAGAACGCCCTGGTCAAGCAGTACCACCGGCTCTTCGAGCTCGACGGCGTCGAGCTGGAGTTCAACGACGAGGCGCTGGAGGCCATCGCCGACCAGGCCATCCTGCGCGGCACCGGCGCGCGCGGCCTGCGGGCGATCATGGAAGAGGTCCTGCTCTCGGTGATGTACGAGGTGCCGAGCCGCAAGGACGTCGCCCGGGTCGTCATCACCCGGGAGGCCGTGCTCGAGCACGTCAACCCGACCGTGGTGCCCCGAGAGGCTCCCAAACGCGAGCGGCGCGAGAAGTCCGCCTGAGACGCGGCGCCGCCCGGATTTCGGTTCGAGCGCAGCATTCCCGGTCCGTAGACTTCCCCTGTGACCGAGACGACCCAGCGGCCTGTCGACGCCGCGGCCCTGCCCCCGCAGTACGCACCGTCCCAGGTGGAGGGCAAGCTCTACGAGCGCTGGGTAGCCTCCGGTCACTTCGAGGCGCACGCCGGCAGCGACCGGCCGCCGTACTGCATCGTGATCCCGCCGCCCAACGTGACCGGCGTGCTCCACATCGGACACGCGCTCGATCACACCATCCAGGACGCCCTGATCCGGTGGCGGCGCATGCAGGGCTACGACGCGCTGTGGCTACCGGGCATGGACCACGCCGGCATCGCGACGCAGAACGTCGTCGAGCGCGAGCTCGCCAAGGAGGGCATGTCCCGGCACGATCTCGGCCGCGAGCGGTTCATCGAACGGGTCTGGTGCTGGAAGGCCGAGTCCGGCGGCCGGATCCTCGGCCAGATGCGCCGCCTCGGTGACAGCGTCGACTGGAGCCGCGAGCGCTTCACGATGGACGAGGGGCTGTCCCGGGCCGTTCTGACCATGTTCAAGCGGCTCTACGACGACGGGCTGATCTACCGCGCCGAGCGCATCATCAACTGGTGCCCGCGCTGCCACACCGCGCTCTCCGACATCGAGGTCGAGCACACCGAGGACGACGGCGAGCTCGTCTCGATCCGCTACGGCGACGGAGAGCGCAGCATCGTCGTAGCGACCACCCGTGCCGAAACGATGCTCGGCGACACCGCGGTCGCGGTGCACCCAGGCGACGACCGCTACCGGCATCTCGTCGGCGAGGAGATCGAGCTGCCGCTCACCGGACGCCGCATTCCCGTCGTCGCCGACGAGCACGTCGACCCGGCGTTCGGCACCGGCGCGGTCAAGGTGACGCCGGCCCACGACCCCAACGACTTCGAGATCGGCCAGCGCCACGGGCTGCCCTCGCTCACGGTCATGGACGAGCAGGGCGTGATCACGGCGCACGGCCCGTTCCAGGGGCTCGACCGGTTCGAGGCGCGGCCCGCGGTCGTGGCCGCGCTGCGCGAGCAGCGGCGCATCGCCGCCGAGAAGCGGCCCTACCGCCACGCGGTCGGCCACTGCTCCCGCTGCAACACGGTCGTCGAGCCACGGCTGTCCCTGCAGTGGTTCGTGGGCGTGGGACCGCTGGCGAAGGCGGCGGGTGACGCGGTGCGCGACGGCCGGGTGCGGGTCCACCCCAGGGAGATGGAGGCGCGCTACTTCTCCTGGGTCGACGACATGCACGACTGGTGCATCAGCCGACAGCTGTGGTGGGGGCACCGTATCCCGGTGTGGTACGGCCCGGCAGGCGAGACGGTCTGCGTCGGCCCCGGCGAGCAGCCGCCCGTGGGCGAGGGCTGGACGCAGGACCCCGACGTGCTCGACACGTGGTTCTCCTCCGGGCTGTGGCCGGTGTCGACGCTCGGCTGGCCGGAGCACACGCCCGACCTCGACCGGTACTATCCGACGAGCGTGCTGGTCACCGGCTACGACATCCTGTTCTTCTGGGTCGTCCGGATGATGATGTTCGGCCTTTACGCGATGGGGGACCCCGAGTACCGGCGCGGCCCCGAGGGCGCTGTGCCGTTCAAGGTCATCGCGTTGCACGGCATCGTGCGTGACAAGTTCGGCCAGAAGATGTCGAAGTCCAAGGGCAACGCCGTCGACCCGCTCGACTGGGTCGACCGGTACGGTGCCGACGCGACCCGCTTCACGCTGGCCCGCGGCGCCAACCCCGGCGCGGACGTGTCGGTCAGCGACGAGTGGGTGCAGGGTTCCCGCAACTTCTGCAACAAGCTGTGGAACGCTACCCGCTTCGCGCTGCTCAACGGCGCGACGACGGCGAGCCCGCTCCCGCCGCGTGCGGAGCTCAGCACGGTCGACCGGTGGATCCTCTCGCGCCTGCACCGCACCATGAGCCAGGTCGATGCGCTCTACGAGGAGTTCCAGTTCGCCAAGCTGACCGATGTGCTCTACCACTTCGCGTGGGACGAGGTGTGCGACTGGTACGTCGAGCTCGCCAAGGTCCCGCTCGCCCGGGGGGGCACCGAGGCCGAGCGCACCCGCGCCGTCCTCGGGTACCTGCTGGATCACCTGCTCCGGCTGCTGCACCCGATCACACCGTTCGTGACCGAGGAGCTCTGGACGGTCCTCACCGGCGACGAGTCGGTCGTGGTCGCGCCCTGGCCGGTGCCCGACGAGGGGTTCGTCGACCCGGACGCCGAGGCGGAGATCCGCACCGTGCAAACCCTCGTGACCGAGGTGCGGAGGTTCCGTTCCGACCAGAGCCTGGCGCCCGGCAGGAAAGTCCCGACCCGGATCGGCTACGGCCCCATGGCGGCGCCCGGGCTGGCAGCGTACGAGGACCAGGTGCGTACGCTCGCCCGCCTCGACGACGCCGGGGGGCAGGAGTTCGCCCCGACCGCGGCGCTGTCCGTCGCAGGCGTGACCGTCGAGCTGAACCTGCGCGGCGCCATCGACGTCGCGGCCGAGCGCACGCGGCTGGCCAAGGACCTCGCGGCCGCACGCAGGGAGATCGAGCAGTCCGAACGTAAGCTCGCCAACCCCGACTTCCTCGCCAAGGCCCCCGGGCACGTCGTGGACGGCGTCCGCGGGCGGCGCGACGCCGCGGAGCGCGACGCCGCGCGCATCACCGACCAGATGGAAGCCCTCGGCGTTCAGTGACTCCACAGCCGAACGGGCAACCGACCCGGCCGAACGGCCAGCCGATCGAGCCGAACGGGCAGCCGACCCACGCCGAGCCGACCCAGCCGACCCAACCGGCCCGGCCGGCCCAGGCAGACTTCCCTGCGGTCGAAGCCGCGCTGCTGGCCCGTTGGCCCGAGTCACGGCTCGAGCCCTCGCTCAGGCGCATCGCGGCGCTGGCCGACCTGCTCGGCTGGCCGCAGCGGGCGTACCCGGTCATCCACATCTCGGGGACCAACGGCAAGACCAGCACCGCGCGGATGATCGACACGCTGCTGCGCGGGTTCGGGCTGCGCGCCGGCCGTTTCACGAGCCCCCACCTGGAGTCGGTGACGGAACGGATCACCATCGACGGTGCTGCGGTCACCCCTGAGCGGTTCGTCGAGATCTACCGGGACGTGGCGCCCTACGTCGAGATGGTCGACCGGGGGCGCGGCGAGGGTCCTGCAATGTCGTTCTTCGAGGTGCTCACCGGCATGGCGTTCGCGGCGTTCGCCGACGCACCCGTGGACGCCGCGGTCCTCGAGGTCGGGATGGGTGGTTCATGGGACGCGACGAACGTCGCCGACGCCGCCGTGGCGGTCATCACCCAGGTGGCGGTCGACCACGTGCACTACCTGGGCGAGACCCGGGCCAAGATCGCCGAGGAGAAGGCCGGCATCCTCAAGGAGGGCACGCTGGCCATCCTGGCGCAGCAGCCGGTCGAGGTCGCCGAGGTGCTGCTGCGCCGCTCGGTCGAGGTCGGGGCGACGGTCGCCCGGGAGGGGCTGGAGTTCGGCGTGCTGGAGCGCACTGTGGGTGTCGGGGGCCAGGCCCTCACCCTTCAGGGGCTCGGCGGGGTCTACGACGACATCCTGCTGCCCCTGCACGGCGCCCACCAGGCGCACAACGCCGCGTGCGCGCTCGCGGCGGTTGAGGTGTTCCTGGGTCGCCAGCGCGAGCGCCTCGACCTCGACACCGTGCGCCGGGCGTTCGAGCAGGTCAGCTCCCCGGGGCGGCTCGAGGTGGCGCGCCGCGGTCCCGCCATCCTGCTGGACAGCGCGCACAACCCCGCGGGAGCGGCCGCGACCGCGGCCGCGATCGAGGAGGCCTTCCGCTTCACCCGTCTCGTGGGCGTCGTGGGGGTGCCGGCCGACAAGGACGCTGCGGGCATCCTCGAGGCGCTCGAGCCGGTGCTCTCCAGCGTGGTCGTGACCCAGAGCTCCTCGGGCCGCGCGCTGCCGGCGTACGAGCTGGCGGCCGTCGCCGAGGAGGTCTTCTCGCCCGGGCGCGTGGAGGTGCAGCCGCGACTCGACGACGCCCTCGACGCCGCCGTCCGGCTCGCGGAGGAGGAGGGTGAGCTCGGCGGGGGAGTGCTCGTGACCGGGTCGATCATCACCGTGGGCGACGCACGCAGGCTGCTCGGAGGCCCTCGGTGAGGACGCTCGCGTCGAGCGTCCTCGTGGCCGAGGCGTTCGTGATCTTCTTCGCCGTCCTCGTCGCGATGCGGCTCTCCGGTGTCGACCCCGCGATGGTGTGGGCGGTCGGCGGCGCCCTCGCGGGTGCCTGCCTGCTGGTGTGCGGACTCCTGCGGTTCCGGTGGGGGTACTGGGCGGGCTCGTTCCTCCAGGCGCTCGTCGTCGCCGCCGGCCTTGTGGTGCCTGCGATGTTTTTCCTCGGGCCGCTCTTCGCCGCCCTGTGGGTGGTGGGCCTGCTGCTGGGGGCCCGCGTCGATGCCGTCAAGCAGGCGCGCAAGGACCAGAGCGCCTGACCCTGGGACGCCTCCGCAGCCGTTCCGCATCCACTCCCCCGGGGCAACCGCCGCGGTCGGTAGGCTTCGCGGCGACACCGCCTGGAGCAACCGTGAGCTGGCAGGGAGCACCCACGTGACCGAGCGAACGCTCGTCCTGTTGAAGCCCGACGCCGTCCGCCGGGGCCTGGTCGGGGAGATCCTGGCCAGGATCGAGCGCAAGGGGCTGCGGCTCAGGGCGCTCGATATGCGGACCTTCGATCGGGCGACGCTCGAGAAGCACTACGCCGAGCACGCGGGCAGGCCGTTCTTCGAGCCGCTGCTGGAGTTCATGGCCTCCGGGCCGGGGGTCGCGGCGGTCGTCGAGGGGGAGCGGGCGGTGACGGTGTTCAGGGCGCTCGCGGGGGCGACCGACCCGGCGCAGGCCGCGCCCGGCACCATCAGGGGCGACCTCAGCACCGATTTCGGCACGTCCGCGCAGCAGAATCTGGTCCACGGCTCCGACTCGCCCGATGCGGCCGCCCGCGAGCTCGCGCTCTTTTTCCCCGACCACCTGCCTGAGTTCCGCAGCTAATCGGGGTTCTGAGGCACGTCGGGGGACAAACGTGCAGGTCAGCGACCTGCGGGGTGGTGACACAGCCGTAAACGTCTAGTGACACGTCTTGGCGTGTTCGGCGTGCA
>JBOHCZ010000124.1:0-9249 GCA_050699195.1 Streptomycetales bacterium | reverse complement strand
GTTCGGAGATCTTCACCACGGCCGAGGACAACCAGCCCTCGGTGCAGATCCAGGTCTATCAGGGCGAGCGGGAGATGGCCGCCTACAACAAGCGGCTCGGCATGTTCGAGCTGACCGGGATCCCGCCCGCGCCCCGCGGCATCCCCCAGATCGAGGTCGCCTTCGACATCGACGCCGACGGCATCATGCACGTCAACGCCAAGGACCTGGGCACCGGCAAGGAGCAGTCCATGCGGGTGACCGGCGGGTCGGCCCTGTCCAAGGACGAGATCGACCGCATGACCCGCGAGGCCGAGCAGTACGCGGAGGAGGACAGCCGCCGCCGCGAGGAGGCCGAGACCCGTAACCAGGGCGAGTCCCTCGTCTACCAGACCGAGAAGTTCCTCAAGGAGAACGAGGACAAGGTTCCCGAGGAGGTCAAGAGCGAGGTCGAGGACGCGGTGGCCGAGCTCAAGAAGGCGCTCGCGGGCAGCGACGTCGCGGAGCTGCGTGCGGCCGTCGAGAAAGTCACCACGACCAGCCAGAAGGTCGGGCAGGCGGTCTACGCTCAGGCCCAGCACAAGGACTCGGGCGACGGCGCTTTCGGGGGCACCGCTTCCGAGGCGAGCGGGGGGACCGCTGGGTCTCCGGCCGACGAGGATGTCGTCGATGCTGAGGTCGTGGACGATGACCGCGGACAGGACCGCGGACAGGACCACGGGCAGGACCGCGGGCAGGACAGGGCAAACCGTCAGGAGGGTGGTGCTGCGTGACGCAGCCCTACCAGAATGCGCCCAGCTGGCCCGAGGAGTCCGGCGTGACTACAGGCGAACATCCCTACCCGGAGGAGCCCGTCATCCGCGACAAGCGTCGCCTCGACCCTGAGACCGGGGCGGTCCGGCCCGACGCCGTACAGCAGCACTACGGGGCCGAGGGCGGCCAGTCGGCGGCGTCGTCCGCGAGCCGGTACGACGTGCTCGCCGCGCAGGCCGCAGAGGCCCTCGAGGCGATGCAGGTACAGCTTGCGGAGTGCCAGGCGCAGCTCGACGAGTGCACCGCCCAGCTCCAGAAGCGCAGTGGCCAACTCGAGGAGCGCACCGCCGAGCTCGGGGAGCGCACCTCCGATCTCCAGCGGCTGCAGGCGGAGTTCACCAACTACCGCCGCAGGGTCGAGCGCGACCGTGTGGCGGTGCGCGAGCAGGCACTGGCGGCGGTGCTCTACGAGCTGCTGCCCGTGCTCGACGACATCGGGCGGGCCCGCGAGCACGGCGAGCTTGCGGGTGGCTTCAAGTCGGTGGCGGAGGCGTTCGAGTCGATCGTCACCAAGCTCGGCCTGCAGCAGTTCGGAAAGCCCGGCGAGCCGTTCGACCCCACCGTGCACGAGGCGCTCATGCACACCTACTCGCCGGAGGCCACCGAGCCGACCTGCGTGGAGATCCTGCAGCCCGGGTACCGGGTGGGCGAGCGTGTGATCCGCCCGGTACGGGTCTCCGTCGCCGAGCCGGGTGATCCGGCCGGCTGAGGTTCGGCTGAGGTCCTGCGTCGAATGTCGAGGCGAGAGAACCTGGGAAGGGAGGGGCGCCGATGAGCACGAGGGACTTCGTCGAGAAGGACTACTACAAGACCCTCGGCGTCCCCAACGACGCCTCGGCAGCCGAGATCAAGAAGGCCTACCGCAAGCTCGCCCGCGAGTACCATCCGGACGCCAACAAGGGCAAGCCCGAGGCCGAGGAGCGCTTCAAGGAGATCTCCGAGGCCTACGACATCCTCTCCGACGACAAACGGCGGCGCGAGTACGACGAGGCACGCTCACTGTTCGGGACAGGCGGATTCCGGCCGCCCGGCGGGGAGGCGGGCCCCGGCGCCTTCCATTTCGATCTCGGCGATCTCCTCGGCGGGGCCCCGGGTGGCGCCAGGGGGGGTCTCAGCGACATCCTCGGGGGGCTGTTCGGCACCGGTGCCGGAACTGGTGCCGGCACCGGGCGCGCCGCCCGCCCGCGCCGGGGTGCCGACATCGAGTCCGAGGTGAGCCTGCACTTCAGCGATGCGATCGAGGGCGCCACGGTGCCGCTGCGGCTGACCTCCGAGCAGGCCTGCACGACGTGTTCGGGTACCGGCGCGGCGCCGGGCACCGCGCCGCGCGCCTGCCCGACCTGCATGGGCACCGGGCACGTCAGCCGCAACGAGGGCGGGTTCGCCTTCTCCGAGCCCTGCCGCACCTGCCGGGGGCGCGGCTTCGTCGTCGACGACCCCTGCCGGACCTGCGGCGGCCGTGGGCGGGCGCCGAGGTCGCGCACGATGAACGTCCGGATCCCCCCCGGGGTGCGCGACGGCCAGCGGATCCGGATCAAGGGCAAGGGGGGTCCCGGCGAGCATGGCGCGCCTCCCGGCGACCTGTACGTGGTCGTCCACATCCGGTCGCACCCCGTCTTCGGGCGCCGCGGGGACAACCTGACGGTGACCGTGCCGGTCACCTTCCCCGAGGCTGCCCTCGGGGCAGAGGTCCAGGTGCCGACCCTGGGAGGCGCCCCGGTGAAGGTCAAGCTCCCGGCCGGTACGGGCAACGCCCGTACGCTCCGCGTGCGGGGCCGGGGGGCCCGCCGGGCCGACGGGACCCGCGGGGATCTGCTCGTCACCGTCGAGGTCGTCGTTCCGCAGAAGCTCAAAGGCAAGGCCAGGGAGGCCGTCGAGACCTTGCGCGAGGCCACCGCCGGAGAGGATCCGCGTCGCGGACTGATGGACGCGGCGAAGGGAGACTGACATGTCAGGGGTCAACCCGTTCGACTGGAACGACGAGCACCCGGTCTACGTGATCTCGATCGCCGCTCAGCTCTGCGGGCTGCACGCCCAGACCCTGCGCCAGTACGACCGGCTGGGCCTGGTGTCGCCGGGGCGGGCCGCCGGCGGCGGCCGGCGGTACTCCGCGCGCGACATCCGGATGCTGGGGGAGGTGCAGCGGCTTTCACAGGATGGCATCAGCCTCGCCGGGATCAAGCGCATACTCGAGCTGGAAACCCAGGTGGCCATGCTGCAGCAGCGGATCGCGGAGCTGGAGATCGACGTCGACGCCGCGCTTGCCTCCGCCCAGCGACGCGAGGCCGACATCCACGCGTCGTACCGCCGTGACCTGGTGCCGCTGTCCGACAGCATGCCGCGAAGCACCGCGCTCGTGGTCTGGCGGCCGCAGCGGCGCAGGCGCTGACCCGTGAGCTGAGGTTATGGACGCAGACAAGCTCACCACCAGGACCCAAGAGGCGCTCTCCGAGGCCGTACGCCGCGCGTCGACCGCCGGCAACCCGTACGTGGAGCCGGTGCACCTGCTGCTGGCCCTGCTCGGGCAGGCCGAGGGCACCGCGATCCCGCTGCTCGACGCCGTGGGTGCCGACCGTACCCGGGTCCGGACCGGGGCGGAGGAGCTCGCGGGCCGCCTGCCGAGCGCGACCGGCTCCACCGTGTCGGCGCCGCAGCTGTCCCGCCAGGCCTACGCCGCGCTGACCGCGGCCGGGCAGCGCGCGCGTGACCTCGGGGACGACTACGTTTCGACCGAGCACCTGCTCGTGGGCCTGGCCGCCGAGGGCGGCCAGCTCGCCGAACTGCTCCGCAGCAACGGTGCGACGCCCGAGCGGTTGCTGGACGCGTTCACCGAGGTGCGTGGGCACGCCCGGGTGACCACGCCGGACCCGGAGGGCACCTACCAGGCGTTGCAGAAGTACGGCGTCGACCTCACCGAGCGGGCCCGCGCCGGCGACCTCGACCCCGTCATCGGGCGCGACGCCGAGATCCGCCGGGTCATCCAGGTGCTGTCCCGCCGTACCAAGAACAACCCGGTCCTCATCGGCGACCCCGGGGTCGGCAAGACCGCCGTGGTCGAGGGGCTCGCGCAGCGCGTCGTCGCGGGCGACGTGCCGGAGTCGCTGCGCGGGAAGCGCCTGATCGCGCTCGATATCGGCTCGATGGTGGCCGGGGCGAAGTACCGCGGCGAGTTCGAGGAGCGCCTCAAGGCCGTCCTGAACGAGATCAGGGAGAGCGCCGGCCAGGTCGTCACGTTCATCGACGAGCTGCACACCGTCGTCGGCGCCGGCGCTGCCGAGGGCGCGGTGGACGCCGGGAACATGCTCAAGCCCATGCTGGCCCGCGGCGAGCTGCGGATGGTCGGCGCCACGACGCTCGACGAGTACCGCGAGCGCATCGAGAAGGACCCCGCCTTCGAGCGCCGCTTCCAGCAGGTGTTCGTCGGGGAGCCCAGCGTCGAGGACACCATCGGGATCCTCCGGGGCCTCAAGGAGCGCTACGAGGTACACCACGGCGTGCGCATCACCGACTCCGCGCTGGTTGCCGCTGCGGCGATGTCCGACCGCTACATCACCGCGCGCTTCCTCCCCGACAAGGCGATCGACCTCGTCGACGAGGCCGCCTCCCGGCTGCGCATGGAGATCGACTCCCGGCCGGTCGAGATCGATGAGGTCGAGCGTGCCGTACGGCGGATGGAGATCGAGGAGATGGCGCTCGAGAAGGAGCAGGATGAAGCGTCGCGTGAGCGGCTCGAGCGGCTGCGCCGCGATCTCGCCGATCGCCGCGAGGAGCTCTCCGCGCTCAGCGCGCGCTGGCAACGCGAGAAGGACGCGATCGACGCCATGCGCCAGTCCAGGGAGGAGCTGGAGCGGCTGCGCGGCGAGGCCGAGCGGGCCGAGCGGGACGCCGACCTGGCCCGGGCCTCGGAGCTGCGCTACGGGCAGATTCCCGCGTTGGAGCGGCGGGCCGAGGGCACCCAGGCCGCGCTGGCCGAGCTGCAGGCCTCCGGCGCGATGCTCAAGGAGGAGGTCGGGCCCGACGACGTCGCCGATGTGGTCGCGTCCTGGACCGGCATCCCGGCCGGGCGGCTGCTCGAGGGCGAGACGGCGAAGCTGCTGCGCATGGAGGACGAGATCGGCGAGCGGCTGATCAACCAGAAGAAGGCCGTCACCGCCGTCTCGGACGCCGTACGCCGGGCCCGCTCCGGCATCGCCGACCCCGACCGCCCCACCGGCTCGTTCCTGTTCCTCGGCCCGACCGGGGTGGGAAAGACCGAGCTGGCCAAGGCGCTCGCCGACTTCCTCTTCGACGACGAGCGGGCGATGGTGCGCATCGACATGAGCGAATACGCTGAGAGACACAGCGAAGCACGCCTCATAGGCGCGCCGCCCGGCTACGTGGGGTACGAGGAGGGCGGCCAGCTGACCGAGGCGGTGCGCCGCAGGCCGTACTCTGTGGTGCTGCTCGACGAGGTCGAGAAGGCCCACCCGGAAGTGTTCGACATCCTCCTGCAGGTGCTCGACGACGGGCGCCTCACCGACGGCCAGGGCCGCACCGTGGACTTCCGCAACGCGATCCTGATCCTCACCTCGAACCTGGGCTCGCAGTACCTCGTCGATCCGGCGCTGGGCGAGGCTCAGCAGCGCGACCTGGTGCTCGACGTCGTGCGGCGCACGTTCAAGCCGGAGTTCCTCAATCGGCTCGACGACACCGTGGTGTTCGACGCGCTGGGGACGGAGGAGCTGACCCGGATCGTCGATCTGCAGGTCGCGCTGCTCGCCGAGCGGCTGGCCGACCGGCGGCTGGGTCTCGACGTCACGCCCGCGGCACGCGAGTGGCTGGCACTCACCGGGTACGACCCGGCCTACGGCGCGCGGCCGCTGCGCCGCCTGGTGCAGACCGCGATCGGCGACCAGCTCGCCAAGAAGCTGCTGGCCGGGGAGATCCGCGACGGCGACACGGTGGTGGTCGACCTGAACGTCGCCGCGGACGCGCTCAGCGTGCGCGGCGCACAGCCCGCCCCCGCGGCGTAGATACCGGGCCAAGGCGGCCGAGCGCAGGGGGACGCGCTCCGCGTCCTAGGCGCGCCGCAGCGCCTGCAAGCGGCGCAGCGCCTCGTCCAGCACCTCGCGGCGCTTGCAGAACGCCCAGCGCACCAGCGGGCGGCCCACCTCGACGTGGTCGTAGAACACCGTGTGCGGGATCGCGACGACGCCGCAGCGCTCGGGCAGCATGCGGCAGAACTCCACGCCGTCGTCGTAGCCCAGGGGGCGTACGTCGGTGGTGACGAAGTACGTGCCGCGCGGCGGGAACACCTCGAGGCCGAGACCGGCCAGGCCCTCGCCGAGCAGGTCGCGCCGGGCCCGCAGGTCGTCGCGCAGCGTGTCGAAGTAGGTGTCGCCGAGCCGCAGCGCGGCCGCCACGGCCGGCTGGAACGGCGCGCCGCTGACGTAGGTCAGGAACTGCTTGGCGGTGCGCACCGCGGTCATCAGCTCGGGCGTCGAGCACACCCAGCCGATCTTCCACCCGGTGGCCGAGAACGTCTTGCCGGCCGAGCTGATCGTCACCGTGCGCTCGCGCATCCCGGGCAGCGTCGCGATCGGCACGTGCCCGCGCTCGAACACCAGGTGCTCGTACACCTCGTCGGTCACCACGAGCAGGTCGCGTTCCCGGGCGATCTCGGCAACGGCTTCGAGTTCGGCCCTGGACAGCACCGCGCCTGTCGGGTTGTGCGGGCTGTTGAGCAGGATCAGCCGGGTGCGGGGCGACACGGCCGCCTGCAGCGCCGCCACGTCGAGGGCGAAGTCCGGCGGCCGCAGCGTGACGGGCACCCGCCGCCCGCCCGCCATCGAGATCGACGCGACGTAGGAGTCGTAGTAGGGCTCGAGCGCGATGACCTCGTCCCCCGGCTCGACGAGCGCGAGCATCCCCGCGGCGATCGCCTCGGTGGCGCCGGTCGTGATCAGGACCTCGGTGTCCGGGTCGTACGAGAGCCCGTAGAACCGCTTCTGGTGCTCGGCCACGGCCTGGCGCAGATCGGGGATGCCGAGGCCCGGCGGGTACTGGTTCTGCCCGCCGCGCAGCGCAGCGACGGCGGCGTCGAGCATCTCCGGCGGCCCGTCGGGGTCGGGGAACCCCTGCCCGAGGTTCACCGAGTCGGTGGCGAGGGCCAGCGCAGACATCTCGGCGAAGATCGTGGTGCCGGTGCCCTGCAGGCGCGTCGCGAGCGGGTTGGTGCGCATGAGTTGCACCCTAACGCGGCCCCGCCGTGCCTTCACCTGCAGCGGCAGAGCCGCTGGAATTCCTGCTCGGTTGTCTCCCGGCAGGGGGCGTTCGTGTCCGATCACGGACTCCGCGCGTAGGCCGAGCGCCTGGGTGACGGCTGAGAGGAGGGCATTGTGCAGGACGATGTTCGTGTCTGTCTTCGACGCTGGGTGGGAGGGGCACGAATCGGCCACGTACAAGGTGATGGAGACCCCTTACGGGCCGTTGTTTCGCGGCTTCCGCCGCATGTTCGATGCGATCGTCGAGGAAAGCGAACGCACCGTTTGAGCAGGAGGGGACGACCCGTGATTGAGGCCGAGTTGAAGGCCCGTGTGAGGGCGCCGGATGAGGTGTTGCGGCGGTTGGAGGAGCGTACGCCCGGACGGGCGGAGGTGTACCGGGATACCTACTACGAACAGGTGGCATTGGATGATGTGCGTGCCGCGCTGCACGATCTCGGAATCCAGGACGCGGACCTGACGACCGAGCTTTACACGGACGTGGTCGCCGCCCACCGACGTGCGTGAGGCGAACGGCTGCGCATGGCGCCCCATCTTAGTCGGGCAGCACGTTCCGCGCCCGCTCGCGCGCTGCCCCCGCCTTCTCCCCCGCCTGGTGCGCGGCCCGCCTGGTCCACCAGCCCACCGAGGGCCGCCCCTGGGTGTCGACCGCGGCGATGAGCAGCCCCCCGCACAGGCCGACGTTCTTCAGGAAGTGCGCCAGCTGGTTGCGGCGCTCCTCGCCCGCTGGCGCCTCCCAGAACGGGTGTGCCCCGGCGGTCGCGGGCACCAGCGTCGCCGCGAGCGCCAGGGATGCCAGCCGCGGCGACCGGGATGTCGCGAGCAGCAGGCCGCACACCACCTGGGCGGCTCCGTTGACGCGTACGAGCGTCTCGGGGTTCTCGGGCAGCCGGAGTCGCCGCGCGGCGGCCGGGCCGAGCCGTTCGACGGCGCCCACCTTGGCCTTCGACCTGCGGAGGGAGTCGATGCCGTCGGCGATGAAGATGGCCGCCAGCATCGGTCGCGCCACGCCTCGTACGAGCCTCATCACGTCCACTCCTTCCACGGGGCGGCCCCGTGCCGATCATCTCGCACCCGGCAGCTCTACCATTACCCACTTCGGGCGGAAAGATCGGGCGCGGGCCCATCTTGCGCTAGGGCGTGCACCTGCCCGTAGGTCGTCGTCCGCTGGCGGGCCGGCCGGTCGATCCCGGCAGCGATCGCCTCGAGCTCGGCGACCGTCTTGGCGGAGCCGTGCTCGGACCCGGCCATCCGGCTGATCGTCTCCTCCATCAGCGTCCCACCGAGGTCGTTGGCGCCTCCGCGCAGCATCAGCTGCGTGCCCTCGACGCCGAGCTTGACCCACGAACACTGGATGTTGTCGATGCGCCCGTGCAGGAGGAGGCGCGCCATGGCGTGCACCGCCCGGTTCTCCCGGATGGTCGGCCCCGGCCGGGCAAGGCCTGCGAGGTAGACCGGGGCGTTGTGGTGTACGAACGGCAGGCCGACGAACTCGGTGAACCCCCCGGTCTCGTCCTGGAGGCGGGCGAGCAGCCGTAGGTGGGCCACCCAGTGGTGGGGCGCGTCGACGTGGCCGTACATCATCGTCGAGCTCGAGCGGATGCCGAGCCGGTGCGCGGCGGTGACCACCTCGACCCAGGTGGCGGCGGGCAGCTTGCCCTTCGTCAGCACCCATCGCACGTCGTCGTCGAGGATCTCCGCGGCCGTGCCGGGGATGGTGTCGAGACCGGCCTCGCGGGCGGCCCGCAGCCACTCCGCGATCGGCAGGTCGGTGCGGGCCGCGCCGTTCACGATCTCCATCGGGGAGAACGCGTGGACGTGGATCTCCGGGACGCGCCGCTTCACCTCGGCGGCGATGTCGAGGTACGCGGTGCCGGGCAGGTCGGGGTGGATGCCGCCCTGCATGCACACCTCGGTGGCGCCGGCCTCCCACGCCTCGGCGGCCCGGTCGCCCACCTGCTCGACCGACAGTGTGTACGCGTCGGCGTCGCTGCGCCGCTGGGCGAACGCGCAGAACCGGCACCCGGTGTAACAGACGTTCGTGAAGTTGATGTTGCGGTTGACCACGTAGGTCACCTCGTCGCCGACCGTGTCGCGCCGGACGTCGTCGGCGAGCCCGCACAGCTCGTCCAGGGCGGCGCCGTCGGCCTCGAACAGCGCGAGCGCCGCACCCTCGGATAGCCCTGCCGGATCC
>JBOHCZ010000123.1:0-10447 GCA_050699195.1 Streptomycetales bacterium | reverse complement strand
GCTCGTGGTCGGCCCGGACGGCGACGCGGGGCCCGTGGCGGCGGCGCTGCGCGCGGCGCTGGGGGACGCCCACGGCTCGGTCGTCGACGTTTCGGCCCACCGGGCGGTACTCGAGCTTGCCGGTCCGCGCGCCCGCCAGGTCCTCGAGCAGGGCTGCTCGATCGACCTGCACCCGCGCGCCTTCGGCCCCGGGCGGTGCGCCCAGACGCTGCTCGCCCGCGCCCAGGTGCTCCTCTGGCAGACCGCGGAAGGCCCCACCTATCTCCTGCTCGTCCGCGGCTCGTTCGCGGGTTACCTGGCCGACTGGCTCGTCGACGCCTTGGGCGAGTACGCCGCGCCGCAGCCCTACCGGTAGGACACCCCCCGCCTCACTCGCTCTTCTCGCCCGGCGCCGCACGCTCGAGCAGTCGCAGCAACTCCATGGGCAGCGGGAAGATCACCGTCGAGTTGGGCTGGTTCGCGACCTCGACCATCGACCCGAGGGTACGCAGCTGCATCGCCGCCGGGTGCTCCTCGAGGATCCGGGCGGCCAGGCCGAGGTTCTCGGCGGCCTCCTTCTCGCCGAGCGCGTGCGTGACGCGCGCCCGCCGGTCCCGCTCGGCCTCGGCCTGGCGGGCCATGGCGCGCCGCATCGTCTCCGGCAGGGCCACGTCGCGCACCTCGACGAGGGAGACCTTCACCCCCCAGGGGTTTGTCACCTCGTCGATGACCTGCTGGAGTTGCTGGTTGATCTCGTCGCGCTTCATCAGCAGCTCGTCGAGACTGCGCTGGCCGAGGATGCTGCGCAGGGTGGTCTGGGAGATCTTCGAGGTCGCCACCCGGTAGTTCTCGATGGCGATGACCGACCGGACCGGGTCGACGACCCGGAAGTAGGTCACGGCGTCGACGCGCACCGTGACGTTGTCGGAGGTGATCACATCCTGCGGCGGGACGTCGGCCGTCTGGATCCGCAGGGTGACCTTCACCATGCGATCGACGACCGGGATGATGAAGAAAAGGCCAGGGCCTTTGGCGCCGCCGAGAACCCGCCCGAGGCGGAAGATCACGCCGCGTTCGTACTCCGGCACGACCTTGATCGCAGCGGCGAGGATGGCGACGAGAACGAGCACGGCGATGGCAATGCCGAGCAGTGTGGTCATGGCATGCATCCTTCCTGGGGTAGCCGTTCGACGACGAGGGTCAGCCCACGCAACTCGACCACCCGGGCCTCCTCGCCCTCGCGGAGCGGTTCTGTGTCACTGGCGATGCTCCACCACTCCCCCTCGAGGAAGGCGCGGCCAGCCTGGCCCGAGGCCTGCCGTACGGTCACGGCCTGGCCGATGAGGGTCTCGCTGCCGTAGAGCGCGCCGGGACGGCGGGCCCGTAGCACCAGCCGCCCGGCGAGGACGGCGAGGACGGCCATCAAGATGGCGGTGGGTAGCGCGACACCGAGGTCGACGGCCACCCCCTGCGCCTCGTCGAAGAGGAACAGCGCGGCGAGGACCAGCACGGCGGCCCCGCCGAAAGCGAAGGCGCCGATGCCGGGGGCGAACAGCTCGGCCACGAAGAGCGCGCCGGCCAGCAGCAGCAGGACGACGCCCGCGATGTTCACCGGAAGCACGGCCAGGGAGAACAAGCCCAGTACGAGGCTTACCGCACCGGTGATGCCGGCGATCCCGACACCCGGTGTCGCGAGCTCGTAGATGAGCCCGAGGACGCCGAGGGTCATGAGGATGTAGGACAGGTTCGGGTTCGACAGCCACTGCAGCACCTGCCGGAAGGCGCCCAACTCGAAGCGGCGCACGTCCGCGCCCGCCGTGTCCAGGGTGAGCCTGCGCTCCGCGCCGACGGTCACGGCGGCGCCGTCTCCGGCGCGCAGCGCCCCCGCGAGCGAGCACGCCTGCGCGTCGACGAGGCCGATCTCGATGGCCCGCTGCACGCCGAACGACCTGCCCTTGCGCACCATGGCGACCGCGGCGTCGGGATCGCGACCCCGCAGCCGGGCCAGCGAGTCGGCCTGGGCGGCGGCGTCGTTGATGACCTTCCTCGAGAGGTCCTCGCCCCCCAGGCCCACCGGCGTGGCCGCGCCGATGTTGGTGCCCGGGGCCATCACCGCGTAGTGCGAGGCCAGGGTGATCATCGCCCCCGCGGAGGCCGCCCGCGCACCCTGGGGTGTGACGTACACGATCACGGGGACCCGGCTGGGCAGGATGTCCTGGATGATCTCGCGCATGGATGTCGCGAGCCCGCCAGGGGTGTCCATCTCGATGACGTACGCGTCGAAGCCGCCCTCCTCGGCGCGCTGGAGGCCCTCGGCGAGGTAGTCCGCGATCACCGGGGTAATCTCGGCGGAGACCCGGCTGACGAGCACGCGCGGGGTCTCGGGGGCCTCGGACGGCAGTCCCGTGGCACCCGGGGCCAGCCCGAGCAGGACAGCAAGGGCCCCCAGCCCGATCAGGAGGCCCGACGTCGCCACCCGCACGTTCCGCAACACGCTGGCCACATCCGATCACTACCTGCTGCGGGCGGGCAGGGCAAGGGTTCTCCCCACATCACCTTGCCGAAACGCACGGTGGGTCCGGCACAGAGCTGGGCGGGGCGCTCCCCAGAGACGCCCCGCCCAGGCCGGGCCACTCGGTACGGACGGGCGTCCCGCCGAGCGGTCGATCGCCATGCCCAGGGTCAGCCGTCCATCAGTAGACGCTGACGCCGAAGGCGTTGAGTGCCTCCTGTACCGGCTGGAAGAACGTCTGGGCGCCGGGGCAGGCAAGGTTGCCGCCCGAGGTCAGGCCGATCGCCTTGGTGCCGTTGAACCAGGAGCCCCCGCTGTCGCCTGGGCTGGCGCACGCGTTGCTCTGGTCCAGGCCGGACACGATGTCACCGCCGCCGTAGTTGACGGTGACGTTCTTGGCGACCACGGAGCCGCACGTCAGCCCTGTGGTGCTGCCGCTCTTGCAGATCGATTGACCGAGGACGGAGTTTCCCGAGAAGGTGATGTCCTGGAAGCTGTTGTTCCACAGGTACACGTTGCCCGGCTGCGCGATGCCGCCGTCGTTACGGATCCGGCCGTAGTCGTTGCCGGGGAAGCTGGAGTTCACCGTCGGGCCGATGAACCTGTCCTGGAAGTTGAACCAGTTCGGGAAGCCCTCCGTGCAGTGGCCAGCGGTGAGCATGAAGCCGCCCGTCACGTTGAAACCCAGCGAGCAGCGCGACCCGCCCCCGGTGAAGATGGGGTAACCCCCGCTGTCGTACCTGCGGAACCGGTCGGAGGTCCGCTCCACGCGCACTGCGTCGCGGTGCTCGCGGGCCACGGCGAGCAGTTCCGCGGCCTCGGCCGAGGAGACGCCCTTCCCGAGGGTCAGAACGATCTCGTTGGCCGCGGTGTCGGTGCCCCACGAGGTATTGGGGACACCGGCGTGACCGTTCATCTCGGTCGTGATCGCGCCGAGCTCTGCCGTGCTGTGGTCGACGACCCGAGCCCTCGCGGCTGCGGCCCGTACGGTTTCGGCGGCCTTGGCGGTCACGACGTTGACGACCAGGTCGCCGGTCGCGGAGTCGAAGTAGGCCCCTGCGGCGTTTTGGCCGAGCCGGTCGACGAGCCGGCCGGCAAGTGCGGCCTGCGCCCCCTCCGCCTCGATGCGACGCTCCGCCGCGGCAGCACCGATGCCTGCGTCGGATGCGAGCGCCTTCGTGGCGGCGGACTTTGCGGAGGCCGCGTATCCGGTGGTGTCGCTGCTCGCGATGGCGGCGCCGGCCTGCGGTGTGGCGAGGCCGAGCCCGGCCACGGCTGCCCCGACGGCCGCGATTAAGCGGACTCTGGGCACCCGCCCCGAGTGACGAGAGGACATGAGCACCTCCTGCGCTCAGGAGCGCGCCGGCCGGCGCGCTCCACTGCCTACGCGGACGGGCTCGTCCCGTCCACGTGCTGCGCTCCCGGCCCGGGGTCGGGCTGGTGGACCGGGAGCGGCGAACAGCGGCCAGGTGTGCGGGCCTCAGGAAGGAGTGAGGTTCCTGTGTTCGCTGAGCGCAGAATCTATGGAGTGAATCGGATATAAGTCAATAGATTGAACATTTCTTGAGATACGAAGATAATTCGCTTTGGTCGGCGTGTTCCCCTGGACCACACGCCGGTTGCGGGCTCATCGCCCGTCCTCGGTGTCCGCGTAGACCCGGCCCGGCCACCACAGGGTGCGCCCCAGATCGAGACCCAGCGCTGGGACGAGGACCGAGCGGACCACGAAGGTGTCCAGCAGGACGCCGAAGGCGACGGCGACGCCCATCTCGATGAGCGCGACCAGGGGAGGCACCGTGAGCACCGAGAACGTCGCCGCGAGCACCACACCTGCCGACGTGATGACCCCCCCTGTGACGGCGAGGCCGGCCAGCATGCCGCCTCGGGTGCCCCGGCGCACGGACTCCTCGCGTACCCGGGTCATGAGGAAGATGTTGTAGTCGATCCCGAGGGCGACCAGGAAGATGAAGGCGTAGAGCGGGAACGTCGAGTCGGCGCCGCCGAAGCCGAGCAGATGGGTGAAGACCAGCGCGCTGACCCCCAGGGCGGCGGCGAAGGACAGCACGACGGTCGCCACCAGCATCACCGGGGCGATGAGGCTGCGCAGCAGCACGATCAGGATGGCCAGCACCACGACGAGCACCAGCGGGATGATGACCCGCCAGTCGCGCTGGGCCGCCCGCTGCACGTCCAGGTTGACGGCGGTGGTGCCGCCGACCTCGGCGTGTGCTCCCGGCACGGCGTGCGCCCTGTCGCGGACCCGCCGCACGGTGTCGTAGGCGGCCCCGCTGTCGGGCTGGGCCACGAGCGCGGCATCGACGCGCACGAGTGGTCCGCGGGTCCGGGTCGAGTCGATTGTCGCGATCCCCGGGGTGCCCGCGACGGCGCGGGCCAATCGGCCGGTGGCATTCGCGTCGCCCACGATGACGACCGGACTCCCCGCCACGGCGGGGAAGTGCTCCGCGAGCACCTGCTCCCCCGCGACCGCGTCGGGTGTCCCGCGGTAGGACTCCTCGTTGGACAGCCCCTGCGCGTCGAGTGTGACGAGGCCCAAGGCCATCGCCGCGAGCGCCCCACCGGTGCCCAGCCACACCGCCCGCGGCCGGCGGGCCACGCGCCGCCCGAGGCGGCCCCACGGACCGGCGAGCTCGGCGGTCGCTGTACCGTAACGCGGCACGAAGGGCCAGAACAGCCCGCGGGGGGCGATCACCAGCAGCGCAGGCAGCAACGTGGTCATCGCGAGCAGCGCGCAGGCGATGCCGACGGCGGCCACCGGGCCGAGGCCACTCGTCGAGTTGAGACTGGCCGCACGCAGGCACATCAGCGCGGCGATCACGGTGGCCGCGCTCGCGACGATCGCCGGCCCGGCGCGGCGCAGGGCCAGCGCCATCGCCTCGTGCCGGTCGGTGTGGGTCCGCAGTTCCTCGCGGTAGCGGGCGACGAGCAGCAGCGCGTAGTCGGTGGCAGCCCCGAACACCAGAACGAGCAGGATGCCCGCGCTCTGCCCGCTCACGGTGAGACCGCCGTGCTCGGCGAGCAGGTAGTTGGCCGCCTGCGCGGCCGCCAGGGCCACCCCGGCGACCGCGACCGGCACCATCCACAGCACGGGGCTGCGGTAGGTGAGCAGCAGGATGAGGATGACCACGCTCAGCGTGACCACGAGCAGTGTCCCATCGATGGTGTTGAACACCTCGATGGCGTCGGCCTGTACACCGGCCGGCCCGTCCACGTGCACGACAAGCCCCGCGGGCGCGTCCGCGCGGGCGATGGCGCGGATCTGGCCCACGCGGGCCGGCAGGTCGACCTCCTCCGCCGCGCTGAGCGGGACGGTCAGCGCAAGGGCCTGGCCGTCCTTCGAGGGCATCGGAGGGCTCGCCTGCCCGGTGACGCCCGCGAGCCCGGTCAAGCGGCGGGCGTCGGCGACCGCCGCGCCGCGGTCGGCGGGCGTGATGCCGTGCCCGCGCGCGTAGACGACGACAGCGGGAAGCATGTCGCCCTGCCGGAAACGCTGCTCGAGATCGAGCACCCGGGTCGACTCGGCATCAGGGGGCAGGTACGCGGCGGGGTCGTTCTCCTGTACCTCCTCGAGCCGCCCCGCGAGCGGGCCGACGAAAACGACCACCACGAGCCAGCCCGCGAGGACGGCCCACTTGGCGCGGCGACCGCAGAGCCCTGCCGTGAGCCGCGCCAGCCCGCCGATCCGGCCACTGCCCATCCAACCGCCCCGCTATGACCGGCTCAGCGCTGCACCCGCAACATCCACAGGTGCTTCTCGAGGTCGTGCGAGATCTCCTCGAGCAGGTTCTCGGTCACCGGGTCGGCCGGCGCCGTGTCGTCGATCCGCTGGCGGAACCGCTCCGCCACGGCGGCCACGATGCCGGTGAAGGCCTCCACGGCCTTGTCGTCCTCGATGTAACCCGGCCCGAGCCGCGGGGACCTCAGCTGGCCGGCGACCGTCTCGGGGCGGCCGTCGGGGCTGACCCCGATGGCCGCGGCGCGCTCAGCGCAGGTGTCGGTGTGCTCGCGGGCGCTCTCGACGACCTCGTCGAGCTGCAGGTGAAGCGGGCGGAAGTGCTTCCCGACCAGGTTCCAGTGCGCCTGCTTGGCCTGCAGCGACAGGTCGATGAGGTCGACGACGGCACCCTGGAGGGCCTCGCCGGTAATCTTGCGTGCGCTGTCGGGCAGCACATTCTTGACGTCGGTCATCGAAGGCCTCCCCTCCGCTTGCCGGTACCCACCATTCTGCCCGCCTTCTGTAGGTAACGAACGAATGATGGCCCGTTCCGGCTCGTTGAACCCACTGGGCAGCGGGTATCTGGGCGAACACGGAGCGAGCACCGGGAGGCACAGCGTGGCGGGCACGAGGCACTTCACCCAGCACAGCGAGATCCCCGAAGGGCAGGCCGAGACCTTCGCCTGGCACGAGCGCCCGGGAGCCGTCCGCCGGCTGGTGCCGCCCTGGCAGCCGATCGCCGTCGAGCAGGAGGCGGCTGGCCTGCGGGCCGGCGAACGCACGGTGTTCCGCACGACGGTGCCCGGCCCGCTCGCCCTGCGGTGGGTGGCCGAGCACGTGGGCTACGACCCGCCGCACGAGTTCCGCGACATCCAGGTGTCCGGTCCGTTCGCGGAGTGGGAGCACCGGCACCGCTTCGAGGCGGCCGGCGCCGCGGCGACCCTGCTGACCGACGATGTGACCTACCAGCTGCCCATCCGCGCGGGGTTCGCCGACTCCGCGGTGGGGGCCCGGCTCGAGCGGATGTTCGCCTACCGGCACCGCCAGCTGGCCGGCGATCTGGCCGCGCACCGGCGGGCCCGGGAGCACGGCATGCGGCCGCTGCACGTCGCCGTCACCGGTGCGTCCGGGCTCATCGGGGGTGCGCTCAGCGCGTTCCTGACCTCCGGTGGCCACCGCGTGACCCGCCTCGTACGCCGCTCGCCGGCCGGGCCAGACGAGGCCGGCTGGGACCCGCCGTCGGGCACCCTCGACACGGAACGGCTGCGCGGCGTCGACGCGGTGGTGCACCTCGCCGGGGCCCCGATCGCCGGTGCCCGCTGGAGTCCGGACCACAAGCGGCGGGTCCGGGAGAGCCGCGTCCAGGGCACCCGCCTGCTCGCCGAGACCCTGGCGGGTATGTCGGCCGGCCCGCGGGCGCTGATCTGCGGGTCGGCGATCGGCTTCTACGGCAGCGACCGCGGCGACGAGCAGCTGACCGAGGACTCCGCGCAGGGCGCGGGCTTCCTGGCGGGGGTCGCCGGCGAGTGGGAGGCCGCTGCCGACCCTGCCAGGCAAGCGGGGATCCGGGTGGCGCATGTCCGTACGGGGATCGTGCAGTCCCCCCGCGGCGGCGCCCTGAGGGTGCAGCTGCCGCTGTTCGCGCTCGGGCTCGGAGGCCGGCTCGGGTCCGGCGGGCAGTGGGTGAGCTGGATCGGCATCGACGACATCGTGGGGCTCTTTCACCATGCGCTCGCCAGCCCGGACCTGGCCGGGGTGATCAACGGTACGGCCCCGCACCCGGTGACCAACGCCGAGTACACCGCGACCCTGGCGGGCGTGCTGGGCCGGCCAGCCGTACTCCCCGTGCCGGAGGCCGGCCCGGCCGCCCTGCTGGGCCGGGAGGGCGCACGGGAGACGGCCTTCGCGAGCCAGCGGGTGCTGCCGGGGCGGGCGGAGGCGACCGGATACCTGTTCCGCCACCCCGACCTGGAGTCCGCCCTGCGTCACGTGCTCGGACGTTTCCGGTAGCCGGGCGATCTCAGCGGCGGCCGAAGCGGCGCAGCCGCAGCGAGTTGGTGACGACGCTGACCGACGAAGCCGCCATGGCCGCCCCCGCCACGACGGGATCGAGCAGGCCGAACGCCGCCAGCGGGATGGCCGCGACGTTGTAGCCGAACGCCGCGTACAGGTTCTGCACGATCGTCCGCAGCGTCCGGCGGGCCAGCCGGATCGCCGTCGCCACGCCGGCCGGCTCCCCCGACATCAGGATGACGTCCGAGGACTCGATGGCAACGTCGGTGCCCGTGCCGATGGCGATGCCGAGGTCGGCCTGCGCGAGGGCGGGGGCGTCGTTGATGCCGTCACCGACCATCGCGACCGTGTGCCCGCCATCCTGGAGGGCGCGGATCCGCGTCACCTTGTCCGCGGGCGTCACCTCGGCGAGCACCTGGTCGATGCCCACCTCGGCGGCGATGGCCTGCGCGGTCCTGGCGTTGTCGCCGGTGATCAGCGCGACCGACAGCCCCATGGCGCGCAGCCGCCCGACCGCCTCGCGGGCGCCGTCCTTGACCGTGTCGGCCACCCCGAGCACCCCACGTACCCGGCCGTCCCAGCCCACGCACACGGCGGTCCGGCCGAGCGCCTCGAGATCGTCGACGGCGCTGTCCAGGCCGTCGGCCTCACCGGGAACGTCGAGACCCTCGCCGGCCAGGAAGGCGCGCCGGCCGACGAGCACCGCCCCGCCGTCGAGGACAACACGCACGCCGTGACCGGCGTGGGCGCTGAACTCGGCCACCTCGGGAAGGCTGCCGCCCGCCGCGGCCACGACCGCCCGCCCGATCGGGTGCTCCGAGCCGGCCTCGGCAGCGGCCGCCCGCAGGAGCAGGTCACCGGCGTCCTGACCGTTCGCCGGCACGATGTCGGTGAGCGACATCTCACCCCTGGTGAGGGTGCCGGTCTTGTCGAAGACGACGGTGGTGATGCGCCGCGACCTCTCGAGCACCTCGCCGCCCTTGACCAGGATCCCCAGCTCGGCTCCCCGGCCCATCCCCACCATGAGTGCGGTCGGGGTGGCAAGACCGAGCGCGCACGGGCAGGCGATGATCAGCACGGCGACGGCCGCCAGGACCCCGGCGGCGGGCTCGCCTGCGAGCAGCCACCACCCGGCCATCGTGACCGCGGAGAGCGCCAGGACGACCGGGACGAACACGGCGGAAACCCGGTCGGCCAGGCGCTCGACCGGCGCCTTCCCGCCGTGCGCCTCCTCGACCAGCGCGACGATGCGCGCCAGGGCGGTGTCGCGCCCGACCGCGCCCGCCCGCACCGTGAGCACGCCGTTGGTGTTGATCGTGGCCCCCGCCACCCGCTCGCCCCGGCCCTTGTCGACGGGCGCGGACTCGCCAGTGAGCATCGACTCGTCGACCGCGGCGGCGCCCGCCGTGACCACGCCGTCGACCGGGATCTTCTCGCCTGGGCGCACCCGCATCAGGTCACCGACGCGTACCTGATCCACGGGTACCAGCCGCTCGGCGGGCTCGCCGCCGTCGTCGATCAGCCGGGCCTCGCGGGCGCCGAGCTCGAGCAGCCGGGCGATGGCCTGCGAGGCGCGCCCCGTGGCCCGTGCCTCGAGGTAGCGCCCCAGCGCGATGAAGGCGACGATCAGCGCGGCGGTGTCGAAGTAGAGGTCGCCGCCCACCCCCAGCTGGTACGTCGAGAACGCGAACGCCGCCAGCGTGCCGGTCGCGATGAGGGTGTCCATGTTCGCGGTCCCCCGGGCGGCCCGCTGCGCTGCGGTACGCAGGATCGGCCAGCCGGCCACGAACTGCACGGGTACGGTCAGCCCGAACGCGCCCCAGCGGGCCCAGGGCTGGTCCATCCACCCCGTGCTCAGCACCAGCACGGCGAGCGCGAGCGGCCAGGCGAGGAGCATCCGGCGCCACCACAGCCGCCGCCCGTGCTCCTGCACGGCCGCGGCCTCGTCGGCCGCCGGGGGTGGGAGCGGCGTGATGCGGTACCCGATCTGCTCGACGGCGACCGCGAGGTCGTCGAGGGAGGTCTGCTCGGGCCGGAACGCGACGACCGCGCGGTGCGCGGCGAAGTTGACGCTCGCCCGCTCGACGCCGGGCTGCCGGCCGAGGACCCGCTCCACGCGGGCCGCGCAGCTGCCGCAGGTCATCCCTTCGACGTGCAGCTCGGCCCGCCCGGGAGGCGGAGCCGCCGCGCGGGTCCGCGCCGCTGTGGGC
>JBOHCZ010000122.1:0-6157 GCA_050699195.1 Streptomycetales bacterium | reverse complement strand
CGCCCAGAACCGGGTGCCTCCTCGCTCTACCAGGCGGTGCCGTTCCGCCAGGACGCCTCGTACCTGTCCATCGGCGAGCGCACCAACGCCAACGGCTCGAGGAAGTTCCGCGAGGCCATGGTCGAGGAGCGGTGGGAGGACTGCATCGAGATCGCGCGGGAGCAGATCCGCGACGGCGCCCACCTGCTTGACCTGTGCGTCGACTACGTCGGCCGGGACGGCGTGGCCGACATGCGGGAGCTCGCGAGCCGGCTCGCCACCGCCTCGACGCTCCCCATCGTCTTGGACTCCACCGAGCCCGAGGTCATCGGGACCGGTCTCGAGCAGCTCGGCGGGCGTGCGGTCGTCAACTCGGTGAACTACGAGGACGGCTCGGGCCCCGGCTCCCGGATGCATCGCGTCATGCCCATGATCAGGGAGCACGGTGCCGGTGTCGTCGCGCTCACCATCGACGAGGAGGGGCAGGCCCGCACCAGGGACTGGAAGGTCCGGGTCGCCGCGCGCCTCATCGACGATCTCACGGACAACTGGGGGCTGCGGCAGGGGGACATCCTCGTCGACTGCCTGACCTTCCCGATCGCGACCGGCCAGGAGGAGACCCGCCGCGACGCGATCGAGACGATCGAGGCGATCCGCGAGGTGAAGCGCCGCTACCCGGACGTCCAGACGACGCTGGGGGTGTCCAACGTCTCCTTCGGCCTGAACGCCGCTGCGCGCCAGGTGCTGAACTCGGTGTTCCTCCACGAGTGCGTGGAGGCCGGCCTCGACTCGGCGATCGTGCACGCCTCGAAGATCCTTCCGATTGCCCGGATCCCCGAGGAGCAGCGCACGGTCGCCCTGGATCTGGTCTATGACCGGCGCCGGCCCGCGTCCGAGGGCCGTGAGGCCTATGACCCGATCGCGACGTTCCTGCAGATGTTCGAGGGGGTCGACGCGGCCGCCGTCGCAGCGTCACGGGCTGAGGAGCTCGCCGCCCTGCCGCTCGACGAGCGGCTCGAGCGGCGCATCATCGACGGCGAGCGCAACGGCATGGAGGCCGACCTCGACGAGGCGATGAAGACCCGTCCCGCGCTGGAGATCGTCAACGAGTCGCTGCTCGGGGGCATGAAGGTCGTCGGCGAGCTGTTCGGCTCCGGGCAGATGCAGCTGCCGTTCGTGCTGCAGTCCGCGGAGGTGATGAAGGCCGCTGTCGCCTACCTCGAGCCGCACATGGAGAAGACCGACGATGGCGGCAAGGGCACCATCGTGCTCGCCACGGTCAAGGGCGACGTGCACGACATCGGCAAGAACCTGGTCGACATCATCATGTCGAACAACGGCTACACGGTCGTCAACATCGGCATCAAGCAGCCCGTGCAGGCGATCCTCGACGCCGCCCAGGAGCACGGCGCCGACGTGATCGGGATGTCCGGCCTGCTCGTGAAGTCCACGGTCGTGATGAAGGACAACCTCCTCGAGCTCAACTCGAGGAAGCTGGCCGACCGCTGGCCGGTGCTGCTCGGCGGGGCGGCCCTGACCCGTGCCTACGTCGAGCAGGATCTCGCCGAGCTGTTCAACGGTGAGGTGCGCTACGCCCGCGACGCCTTCGAGGGCCTGCGGCTGCTCGACACGTTCATGGCGGTGCGCCGCGGCGAGCCGGGCGCCGAGCTGCCCCCCCTGCGCCAGCGCCGGGTCAAGACCGGCGCGAAGCTCCGCGTGACCCCGGCGGAGGAGATGCCGGGCCGGTCCGACGTCGCCGCCGACAACCCGGTTCCGGCACCGCCCTTCTGGGGCGACCGCGTGGTCAAGGGCGTACCGCTCTCCGACTACGCCGCCTACCTCGACGAGCGGGCCACCTTCATGGGCCAGTGGGGTCTGCGCCCGCCACGAGGCAAGGAGGGGCCGTCCTACGAGGAGCTCGTCGAGACCGAGGGCCGGCCACGGCTGCGCATGTGGCTCGACCGCCTGCTGACCGACAACCTCCTCGACCCGGCCGTCGTCTACGGCTATTTCCGCTGCGTCAGCAAGGGAGACGATCTGATCATCCTCGGCGACGGCGCGTCCGAGCCGGGCGTCGAGCGGTGCAGGTTCCGCTTCCCCCGGCAGCGCCGCGACCGTCACCTGTGCCTGTCGGACTTCTTCCGGCCGGAGGATTCCGGGGACACCGACGTGGTGGCCTTGCAGCTCGTCACGGTCGGCCGGAAGGTCTCGGCCGCGACGGCGGAGCTGTTCGAGAACAACGCCTACCGGGAGTACCTCGAGCTGCATGGGCTGTCCGTGCAGCTCACCGAGGCGCTGGCGGAGTACTGGCATGCACGCGTCCGTGACGAGCTGGGGCTCGGCGACCAGGACAGCGGCGAGCTCGGTGAGATCCTGCGGCTGGGCTACCGGGGGGCGCGCTACTCCTTCGGCTATCCCGCCTGCCCCGACCTGGAGGACCGGGCGAAGATCGTGGAGCTGTTGCGTCCCGAGCGCATCGGCGTGTCCCTGTCGGAGGAGTACCAGCTGCACCCAGAGCAGTCGACCGACGCGCTGATCGCGCACCATCCCGAGGCGAAGTACTTCAACGCCTAGCGATGGCTACCCCACCTGTCCTGCAGGCCGTCCTGTTCGACATGGACGGCCTGCTCGTCGACACCGAGGGGCTGTGGTTCGACGTCGAGTCGTCGCTGATGGCCGAGCTGGGGTGCCCGTTCGGGCGGGACGACGCCGCGGCCGTCGTGGGTGGCCCGATGGAGCGGACGGTCCGGCACATGATCGAGCGATGCGGCGCGGACCTGCCGGCCGCCGAGCTCGTGGCGAGGCTCGTGACCGGGATGGCCGAGGCACTCGACCGCGGTGTGAGCTTCCTGCCCGGCGCGAAGGACCTGCTCGCCGAGGTCAATGCGGCCGGGGTGCCCGCCGCCCTGGTCTCGTCGTCGTTCCGGCACCATGTCGACGCCGTCCTGGAGACTGTGGGGTCCCACCTGTTCGCGGTGACCGTGTCAGGGGACGAGGTGCGGCACAACAAGCCAGACCCCGATCCCTACCTCGCGGCCGCGTGCCGCATGGAGGTCGAACCGGGGTACTGCGTGGTGCTCGAGGACTCGCCGACGGGGGTCGCCTCCGCCGAGGCGGCCGGCTGCGTCACCGTGGCGGTGCCGAGCGTGGCCCCGATTCCCGCCGCGCCAGGACGCACCGTGCTCGCCTCGCTCGAGGATGTCGACCTCGCCCGCCTCCGGGGGATCCTCGCGGCGATGCGACCCGGAGCCCCGACCTGACGGGTCGTGCCCCACGGGCGCTGCGTGCCCAGCCGGGCATAACGACTGCTCTGCATCGATTCCGTATCGGTCACCTCACATGTCTCGGGCTGCCCTGGATCCCGTCACGACGGGGCCATTAGTGTCAGGCGACATCACACCGGGGTCCGGCGCACACCGGCGGGACGCCCGGTCGGCGTGTTGCGGCAGGGATCCTGCTCAATGGCGAGGTGACTACATGCTCATGAGAGGGAAAAGGGCCGGCCTCCTGGCGATGACGGGGGCGCTCTCGCTGGCGCTCGCCGCATGCGGGGGCGGCGGAAGCGGCGGAGGCGGTGGCGCGGCCGACGGCAACCCCGTCGTCGTGGGCACCACCGACAAGGTCGTGTCGTTCGACCCGGCCGGCAGCTACGACCTCGGCTCCTGGACCATCGTCTACAACACCTACCAGACCCTGATGACCTTCGAGCCGGGCGGCAACGAGCCGGTTCCCGACGCGGCGGAGTCCTGCGACTTCACCGACGAGAAGAACACCACCTACGTCTGCACGCTCAAGGACGGGCTGAAGTTCCACGACGGCAGCCCGCTCACCGCCGAAGACGTGGTCTTCTCCTTCCAGCGCGTCATCGACATCGAAGACCCCAACGGACCTTCGACGCTGCTCGCCGACATGAAGAGCGTCGAGGCGACGGGTGATCTCGAGGTGACCTTCAACCTCAAGCGGCCGGCGGCCGTCTGGCCGTTCATCGTGGCGACCCCCGCCGGGGCGATCGTCCCCTCCGACGCCTACCCGGCGGACGCCAAGCAGCCCAACACCAAGGTGATCGGCTCCGGCCCGTACAAGCTCGCTGCCTACGAGCCCGGCCAGCGCGCCGTGCTCGAGCCCCACGACGCCTACAACGGCCCGGGCGAGGTAGCCAACGACGGCGCGATCATGACCTACTTCGACCAGCCGTCGGCCCTGAAGCTCGCGATCGAGCAGGCTGAGATCGACGTCGCCTACCGCAGCCTCTCACCCACCGACATCGCCGACCTGCGCGAGACCGAGGGTGTGGAGGTCGTCGACGGCGAGGGCACCGAGATCCGCTACATCGTCTTCAACGTCAAGCAGCAGCCCGGCAAGGAGCAGGCTGTGCGCCAGGCCATGGCGATGCTCGTCGACCGGCAGGCCATCGCCGAGAACGTCTACAGCGGCACGGTCGATCCGCTGTACTCGATGGTCCCGCAGGGCCTCCAGTACGCCACGAAGGCGTTTGCCGACCGGTACGGCACCACACCGGACCCGGAGGGCGCCAAGCAGGTGCTGCAGGAGGCGGGCGTGAAGACCCCCGCGCCCGTCGAGCTGTGGTGGACGCCGAGTCACTACGGCCCGGTTTCGGCCGACGAGTACACCGAGATCAAGCGGCAGCTCGAGGACTCGGGGCTGTTCAAGGTCACGCTGAAGTCCTCGGAGTGGCAGCAGTACAGCGTCGCCTACTCAGAGGACCAGTACCCGGTCTTCCAACTGGGCTGGTTCCCCGACTATCCCGACGCGCACGACTACACCGCGCCGTTCTTCCAAGACGGTGGCTTCTACAACAACCACTACAAGAACGAGGAGATGAACAAGCTCCTGGCGGAGGAGGCCGCAAGCACCGACCCGCAGGTCCGCGAGCAGGCCTTCACCAAGATCCAGGAGATCGCCGCGGAGGAGGTGCCCACCATCCCGCTCTGGCAGGGCAAGCAGGTCGGAGCGGTGCAGCAGGGCGTGAAGGGCGTCGCCGACACCTTCGACGCGACCTTCATCTTCCGGATGTACATGATCAGCAAGCCGAGCGAGTAAGCGACAGCGGGGCACCGGCGGTCGGCCGCCGGTGCCCCGCATGCCGTCCGAACGGAGATTGAGTACCCGAATGGCGAAAACCGGCGGCTCGCTGCGCAGCTATCTGCTCACGCGGCTCGCGCTCGTCCTTCCCATGGTCCTCATCCTGCTGACCATGGTGTTCATCCTCATGCGCGTCGCGCCAGGCGACCCCGTACAGGCGGCGCTCGGAGGCCACCTCTCCGAGGAGATGCTGGACGCGCGGCGGCACGCCGCCGGGTACGACCGGCCGCTCGTCGTGCAGTACGTGGAGTACCTCCGCGACGTGTTCACGGGAGACTTCGGCCGCACCCTCACCGACAACCGCGCCGTCGCCGACATCCTGGTCACCAACGGCGGCGCCACGATGACCCTCACGGTCGCGGCGCTGCTCGTCGCGCTCGGACTGGGCGTGCCGCTCGGGCTGTTCGCCGGCCGGTTCCGCGACAGCTCGCCCGACGGCGCCCTGCGCGTCTTCGGCATCCTCACCTACGCGGCGCCGGTGTTCTTCGTGGGGCTGCTCTTCCAGCTGCTCTTCGGCGTCTACCTCGGGTGGCTGCCGACCTCGCAGCAGTCCAGTCCCACGACCTTCGTCGAGGAACGCACCCACATCCTGCTCGTCGACACCCTGCTCGCGGGGGATGCCAGCGGCTTCGTCGACGCGCTCGAGCACCTGGTGCTGCCCGCGGCGACCCTCGGCCTGCTCGTGACCGGCATCTTCCTGCGGCTGGTCCGGGTCAACGTCATGCAGGCCCTGCAGGGCGACTACATCGAGGCCGCACGGGCCCGGGGGCTCCCGGAAAGCTCGGTGGTGTACCGGCATGCGTTCCGCAACGCCCTCGTACCCGTCGTCACGATCATGGGCCTGCAGGCCGCGCTGCTGCTGTCCGGATCACTGCTGACCGAGTCGACGTTCGACTGGCCGGGTCTCGGCAGCCAACTCATCAACTACCTCAACAACCGCGACTACACCGCTGTGCAGGGCATCATCACCGTCTACGCCCTGATCGTCGTCGCGGTGAGCGTGATCATCGACTTCGTGAACGCACTCATCGACCCGAGGGTCCGCTACTCATGAGCACCACCACCACGCCTCCCG
>JBOHCZ010000121.1:0-14131 GCA_050699195.1 Streptomycetales bacterium | reverse complement strand
TCCGCTACTCATGAGCACCACCACCACGCCTCCCGAGTCCGGCCAACCGGCTCCGGGGCACGCCGTTCCCGCGCCCACCGGCGGGCCCTTCGTCACCAGCCGGCTCGGCCGGGTGCGGCGCGCCCTCAGCCCGATCCGCGACGCCCAGGGGTTCTCCAAGTGGCTGCTCTGGGTCGGCACCGCGCTGACCCTGTTCTTCGTCGTGCTCGCCCTCTTCGCGCCGTTCATCGCGCCCTACGACTTCGACCAGTACCGCGCGGGCGGCGAACAGTTCACCAAGTACGCCGAGCCGTCGGCGCAGCACTGGTTCGGAACGACCGTGCAGCGCCTCGACGTGCTGTCCCGGGTGGTCTTCGGAGCCCGCACGGCGATCGAGGTCGTCGTACTCGCCCTCGCGTTCTCACTGACGATCGGGGTGCCGCTCGGGCTGCTGTCGGGCTACTTCGGCGGCCCGCTCGACAGGGCACTCGTGCTCATCACCGACGCGCTGTTCGCCTTCCCCTACCTGCTGCTCGCGATCGTCATCGCCTTCCTGCTCACCGGTTTCGTCGGCGGGGGGGTGATGACCGCGGCGATCGCCATCACCGTGGTCTACATCCCGCAGTACTTCCGGGTCGTGCGCAACAGCACGCTGTCCGCGCGGGAGGCGACCTACGTCGAAGCGGCCCGGGCACTCGGTGCGAAACCCAGCACCGTCATGCGGCGCTACATCCTCGGCAACGTCATCCAGAGCGTGCCGGTCATCGCGACCCTCAACGCCGCGGACTCGATCCTCACCCTCGCCGGTCTCGGTTTCCTCGGCTACGGGATCCAGCCCACGGATGCCGCGGAGTGGGGGTATGACCTGCAGCGCGCCATCTCCGACGCCTCCGCCGAGATCTGGTGGACGGGACTGTTCCCCGGGCTCGCCATCGTGCTGCTCGTGATGGGTCTCACCCTGGCCGGTGAGGGACTCAACGACACCCTCAACCCGGTCCTGCGCCGCCGCAAGATCGTCGACGTCCAGCTGCCGGAGCGGCGGCCCGAGCCCGGCGAGGAAGAGGCATCGCGGTGAGCCAGATCGTCGAGAACCAGGCACGCCCCCCGGCCCGGCCCGGGGGCACCGTGCTGTCGGTGCGCGACCTCCGGGTCTGGTACGGCACCGACCGCGGGCCGGTGCGCGCGGTCGACGAGGTCAGCTTCGACCTGCGGGCGGGCGAGGTCCTCGGACTCGTCGGCGAGTCCGGCTGCGGCAAGTCGACCCTCGGCCGGGGGGTGCTTGGCCTGCTTCCCCGCGGCGCGAAGACCTCGGGGGAGGTGCTCTACCGCGAGACGAACCTGCTGACGACACCCGGCAAGCAGCTGCGCGCGATGCGCGGCCCCGAACTGGGGCTGATCTTCCAGGAACCGATGACGCGGCTCAACCCGCTGATGCGCGTTTCGGAGCACTTCGAGGAGACGCTGCGCACCCACGAGCCGGGGATCGGCAGGAACGAGGCCCGTCGCCGCTCCCTCGAGGCGCTGCGCGGCATGGGCATCCCGCCGACCCGTTACCGCCACTACCCGCACGAGTTCTCCGGCGGCATGCGGCAACGCATCATGATCGCGCTCGCGCTCGTGCTGCGGCCGGCCTTCGTCATCGCCGACGAGCCGACGACCGCGCTCGACGTCCTGGTCGAGGCGCAGATCCTGGGGATCCTCGCCGATCTGCGGCGCAACTTCGACACCGCCCTGCTGCTCATCACCCACAACCTCGGCATCGTCGCCGAGGCCTGTGACCGGGTGGCGGTCATGTACGCCGGGAAGATCGCCGAGGAGGGCCCGGCGCGGCAGGTCTTCGCCGAGCCCGCCCACCCCTACACGCGTGCGCTTCTCCGGTCGACGATCTCGCTGTCCACGACCGGCCTGCACTACATCCCCGGGGCGCCGCCCGACCTGAGCGATCCCCCCGCCGGCTGCCACTTCCATCCCCGCTGTCCCGACGCGATGCGGGTCTGCCCCGCGCAGGACCCCGTCGAGGTACAGACACCAGGCGGGCAGCGCGCGGTGTGCTGGCTGCACGGCCCGCACGAGCTGATCCCCGAGGGCGGCCGGGCGCCGCTCGAGCGGGAGGACATCGCCAAGGCGGAGGAGGCCTGACATGGCGCTGCCCACGACCGATCCCACGGCCGATTCCACTGCCGATTCCACTGCCGCCGCGAGCGCGGCCGGGGGGCCCGGCGACGCCCTGCTCGACGTGCGGGACCTCAGAGTGCACTTCGCCATTCACGGGAACTTCGTGCAGCGCCTGATCGGCCGCGAATCCGGCGCGGTCAAGGCGGTCGACGGGGTGTCGTTCGGGCTCCGCGAAGGTGAGGTCCTCGGCATCGTCGGCGAGTCCGGCAGCGGCAAGACCACGCTCGGGCGCACGCTGCTCGGGCTGGCCCCTGCCACGAGCGGGAGCATCAAGCTGCGCGGCGCGGAGATCGCCCGGTTGCCGGAGCGGCGGTTCCGCCCCCTGCGCCGGCGGATGCAGATGATCTTCCAGGATCCGCACGCAGCGCTCAACCCCGCGATGGACATCGGTACCGCGCTCGCGCACCCGTTGCAGATCCATGGCCTGACGCGCTCGGAGCCCGAGACCCAGGACAGGGTGCGCGCGGCGCTGGAGCACGTCGGGCTGGCTCCGATCGAGAGGTTCATCCACAAGTACCCGAGCGACCTCTCCGGCGGGCAGAAACAGCGCGCGGTCATCGCCCGGGCCATCATCTTGGGCCCAGAGCTGCTGGTCGCCGACGAGCCGGTGTCCATGCTCGACATGAGCGTGCGCGCGAAGATCCTCGAGCTGCTGCTCGATCTGCGCCGTGAGCTGGGGCTCACCTACGTGTACATCACCCACGACCTCGCGACCGCGAAGTTCTTCTGCGACCGGGTCGCGATCATGTACCTGGGGCGCATCGTCGAGCTCGGGCCGGTGGAGCAGATCTACGCCGACCCCCAGCATCCCTACACCCAAGCCTTGATCCGGGCGATCCCCGACCCCGACCCGGCGAAGGCGGTGGCCCGGGACCTGCCACGTGGCGAGGTGCCCGACGCGATCAACCCGCCGCTCGGCTGCTCGTTCCACCCTCGCTGCCCCAAGGCTTTCGAGGTGTGTGGGTGGGAGAGCCGGGACCTGCGTCAGCTCCTCGAGCAGCGCTGGGTGCAGGCGGGGGAGGAGATCTACGAGGCCGAGCGCGCCCTCATCGGCGACCTGGGCGCCCTCGACACGCCGAGCGAGCGCGTCACGGTTCCGGCCGGCCGCTCGCCCCAGGAGTTGCTCGAACTGTTCGAGGCGATCCGTGGCTCAGACCCCGACGAGCCCTTGTGGAAGGGCGTCCGCCGGATATCAGCCGTCGGGAACGGGGTGGAGGTCGAGTTCTTCCGCGGCATCGACCCCACGCTGAACCCGGCCGGTGGGTCGGAGGCAGCGTGCCTGCTGCACGATGCCGGTGCGCGCGCGCAGGCCCGCGACCTCGCCGCGGAACAGACCGCCTTGCGGTGATCGTGGTGACGAGATAACAGGCCCAAGCGTTTCTCGCCAACAAATAAGGCCGCATCCACCTCACTCCGGCAACGGGGGAGGCGTCCCGCCAAAGACCGGGCAGCGGGACTTGTGATCGCACCACCCGCACAGCTTGCTGGGGCTCGGCCGCCAGTCGCGGTTCACCGCCGCGCGCCGGATCGCTGTCCACAAGGCCTCGAGCTTGCGCTCTGTCGCTCGGAGATCGGTCTCGTCGGGCTCGTAGCGCAGCACCTCGCTGTTGCCGAGATAGATGAGCTGCAGCAGCCGCGGCACCCGGCCGCGGAGGCGCCACAGCACCAGCGCGTAGAACTTCATCTGGAACAGCGCCCTGGCCTCGAACCGCTCATCGGGTGCGCGGCCGGTCTTGTAGTCGACGACCCGCATCTCGCCGGTCGGGGCGATGTCGAGCCGGTCGACGTAACCGCGCAGCACAAGACCGGACTCGAGCGCCGTCTCGACGTAGAGCTCCCGCTCGGCTGGCTCGAGCCGGCGCGGGTCCTCGAGCGCGAAGTAGCGGGTCAGCAGATCGACCGAACCCTCGACCCACCGGGTGAGATCGGCATCGGGGAGCAACTCACCGAGCTCGGGCTCCAGGTCGAGCAGCCGGCGCCACTCCGGCTCCACCAGCTCCGCGGCACGGTCGGGGGTCCGTGCCGCGGCCGGCAGGTCGAACAGCTGGTCGAGCACGGCGTGCACGACCGTCCCACGGGCGGCCTCGGGGCTCGGAGTCTCCGGGATCCGGTCGATTACCCGGAAGCGGAACAGCAGCGGGCAGGTCATGAAGTCGCCCGCCCGGGAGGGAGACAGGGCGGGGGAGAGCCCGCCCACAGGGGAGGAGAGGTCGGCCGCGGTCATGGCAGGCAGCCTAGGAGTGATCTCAGACAACGCCGGCCATCCGGCCGCGCGCCACGCCGAACCGCGCCCGGGCAATAGCATCAAGCCGTGAGCGACGACCGCGACACCCCAAACGAAGGGGGGCGTCCCTTCACCCGCGAGCCAGGAGCCGGGGTTCTGATGGGCCGCCCCTTCGGTATTCCCGTCTACGTCACCCCGACGTGGTTCATCGTCGCCGTGCTGATCACGGTGGCGTTCGCACCCATCGTCGAGAGCAGCCTTCCGGGCATCGGGATCTGGAAGTACGTCGTGGCCTTCGCCTTCGCCGTGTTCCTGTACCTTTCGGTGCTGGTGCACGAGCTCAGCCACTCCGTGGTGGCGATGCGGCTCGGCCTGCCCGTGCGCCGCATCACGCTCTACCTTCTCGGCGGTGCCTCGGAGATCGAGCGCGAGCCCGAGACACCTGGCAGGGAGTTCCTCGTCGCCGTCGCGGGCCCGATCCTCTCGCTTGTTCTGGGGGCGATGGGCTACCTCCTGGCCCGCGTCGTCCCCGACGGCACGGTCACCGGGCTGCTCATCGTCCAGCTCACCTTCGCGAACTTTCTCGTCGGAGGGTTCAACCTGCTGCCGGGGCTGCCGCTCGACGGCGGGCGGGTGCTGCGGGCCGCGGTGTGGAAGCTGACCGGGCGACCGCTGTCCGGCACCATCGCCGCCGCGTGGGCGGGCCGGGCGATCGCGGTCCTCGTGCTCTTCACACCCCTCACGATCGCCTATGTCCTCACCGGGGAGGTCGACGTCTTCCAGCTTCTCTGGGGTGTCCTGATCGCGTCCTTCATCTGGCTGGGCGCCAGCCAGTCCCTCCGGGTCGCGAAGCTGCGCGGGCGGCTGCCCGCCCTACGCGCCCGCGCCCTCACTCGGAGGGCCGTGCCGGTTCCCGCCGAGACCCCGCTGGCCGAGGCGCTGCGGCAAGCGACCGAGGTCGGCGCCAGGGGCCTGGTCGTCGTCGACCCGACCGGGCGGCCCACCGCGCTGGTGAGCGAGGCGGCCGTGACTGCCACCCCGTTCCAGCGCCGGCCCTGGGTGCTCGTGGGCTCCGTCGCACGCACTCTGGAGCCCGGGCTCGTGGTGTCCGCCGAGCTGTCCGGGGAACAGCTGGTCGATGCCCTGCGGTCGGCACCCGCGACGGAGTACCTCGTCGTCGAGCCCAGCGGCGAGATCTACGGGGTGCTCGCCGCGACCGATGTCGAGCGGGCGGCCGTCCAGACGTGAGCGGGGCCCCCGGCCGCGCTGGTGCCGGGCAGGCTGGTGGCGGGCCGAGGACAGAGCCGTCGGGTACCAGCGTGACGATGATCGGTAGCCTGGCGTCCATGACCGAACCGACCGGGGCCGTGCGGCGGCGCGGTCCGCTGCAGGTCGGCGACCAGGTCCAGCTCACCGACCCGAAGGGGCGCCGTCACACGCTCACGCTGGCTGAGGGCGCGACGTTCCACACGCACCGCGGGTCGATCGCCCACGACGAGCTGATCGATGCCCCCGAGGGCGTCGTCGTGAACGCTACGGGCGGCACCGCATATGTCGCGATGCGGCCGCTACTCGCCGACTACGTGCTCGCGATGCCCCGCGGGGCCGCCGTCATCTACCCCAAGGACGCAGCTCAGATCGTGGGCATGGGCGATGTCTTTCCCGGCGCCCGGGTCATCGAGGCGGGCGCCGGGTCCGGTGCGCTGACCTGCTCGCTGCTTCGCGCGGTGGGCGACCAAGGGCAGGTGTTCTCCTACGAGCGGCGGGCGGAGTTCGCGGACGTGGCGCGGCGCAACGTGGAGCGGTTCTTCGGCGGCCCCCATCCCGCGTGGCGGCTCACGGTCGGGGACCTCGCCAGCGCCCTCGCCCAGAGCCCTCCAGGCGAGCCGGTCGACCGGGTGGTGCTCGACATGCTCTCCCCCTGGGAGTGCCTCGACGTGGTGTCGAGCAGCCTGGCGCCAGGGGGGGTGGTCTGCTGCTACCTCGCGACGACGACCCAGCTGGCCCGCACCGTCGAGGCACTGCGGAGTCACGGCACGTTCACCGAGCCGACCGCCTGGGAGACGCTCCTGCGTACCTGGCACGTCGAGGGGCTGGCCGTGCGCCCCGACCACCGCATGGTCGGGCATACCGGCTTCCTGGTGACCTCGCGGCGGCTCACCGACGGCGTGCTGCCGCCCCCCAGGCGGCGACGCCCGGCGCGGGGCGCCTACCCCGATCACGAGGACGGTAGTCGGTGACAGCCGACGACGACCGCGACCTGCCTGCTCACGGGGCTGGCGAGCAGTCCGCCAACGCGTCAGCCGACGGGCGTGCGGGCGCGGAGCCCTACACCAGAGGCCAGGCGGTGGCCGCCGTCGCCATCGTCGTCGCGGCCCTCGTGGGACTGCTGGTCTGGCAGCGCACCGCCGACGACACCCCGGCGAGCGGGCGGGCGCAACTCGGCTCGGCCGCAGGCGGATCGGCGCCCCAGGCCACGGCGTCGCCGACGCCCTACTACGGCCGGCTGACCGACGTCGCATGGCCACGCGTCGACTACCCGATGGCCTGCCCCGGCGTCGGTTTCGAGGTCCTCGACGTCGAGTACGGCGACCTCACCGCCGACGGCGAGTCCGAGGCGCTGGTCCACGTGCGGTGTGCGTCCGGGGCCGGCAGCCCGCCGTCCGCGCTCTACGTGTACGGCCGGCCGGAACGTGGGGTGCCCCAGCTCGTCGCCGCGCTGCTGGGTGCGAGCTCGGGGGTGCTCGTCGACCGCATCGGCATCGAAGCGGACGGGATCAGCGCGAGTGGAGTGTCCTACTCCTCCTCCGACGTGCCACGCTGCTGTCCCGACGAGACCTTCGACGCGCGATGGCGCTGGACGGGGGAGGGTTTCGACCGCGTCGCCTGAGCGTGCTGCAGGGGCGGGCGCGCGCGATCAGCGGGCTTCGCCGGGGCCGGCCACCGCTTTGCCCCCGCCCGCCTGTACCACGTGGATGCATTCGCCCGGACACTCCCGGGCTGAGTCGACCACGTCAGCTACCAGGTGGGCGGGAACTCGCACCCGTTCGCCCGCCGCAGTGCGCAGCGCGCCGTCCTCGCTCTTGACGTAGGCGAGGCCGTCGTCGTCGAACTCGAACACCTCCGGGGCGTACTGCACGCACAACCCGTCCCCTGTGCACAGCTCCTGGTCGACCCAGACCTCGAGCGGCTCCCGCTCGCCCATCGTCCTACGCTCACCTCACACACGGTGTCACGGCACACCAGGCGGTCGCCCGACGAGACGACCATAACAACCCGGGCGGCCGAGCTGAGACAGCACCAGGGACGCGCTGCGCGGCGTTCGCCGCCCTTGCCAGAATGATGCGATATCTCCGATGTGCAGGGCAGTACCCGCCATGCGGCCCTTACCGCCAAGAGGTTTGACTGTGGCCGGTCGACGGTAGGGTCGGAAGCGTCGAGCTTCCTAGGGGAGGTGAGGACCGTGCCGGCCCACGACGACGAGATCCGCGCCGCGCGGCACGCACAGGGGTCCGACGACCTCAGAGATCAGGTGTCCGGCCTCCAGCAGGAAGTGGCCGTCCTTCGGCGCAGGCTCGCCGAGTCGCCGCGTCAGGCGCGCGTACTCGAGGAGCGGATGGTCGAGCTGCAGGCCAACCTGGCGGGGGTCACCGCTCAGAACGAGCGGCTGGTCGCCACGCTCAAGGAGGCTCGCGAGCAGATCGTGGCTCTGAAGGAGGAGGTCGACCGGCTCGCGCAGCCGCCGTCGGGCTTCGGGACCTTCCTGCAGACCAATGACGACGGCAGCGTCGACGTCTTCACCAGCGGGCGCAAGCTGCGCGTCAGCGCGAGCCCCAACGTCGAGGTCGAGGAGCTCCGGCCCGGTCAGGAGGTCATGCTCAACGAGGCGCTCAACGTCGTGCGCGCAATGGCCTGGGAGAGCATCGGCGAGGTCGTCATGCTCAAGGAGCTGCTCGACGACGGGGAGCGGGCGCTCGTCATCGCTCACGCCGACGAGGAGCGCGTCGTCCGGCTGGCCGAGCCGCTGTTCGGCACGCCGCTGCGCGCCGGCGACTCGCTGTTGCTCGAGGCGCGGTCCGGCTACGTCTACGAGCGGGTGCCCAAGTCCGAGGTCGAGGAGCTGGTCCTCGAAGAGGTGCCCGACATCGACTACGACTCCATCGGCGGGCTCGCCGCGCAGATCGAGGCGATCCGCGACGCCGTCGAGCTGCCCTACCTGCACCCCGACCTGTTCAGGGAACACCGGCTCCGCCCGCCCAAGGGCGTGCTGCTCTACGGCCCGCCGGGCTGCGGCAAGACGCTGATCGCGAAGGCCGTGGCCAACGCCCTGGCCAAGAAGGTCGCCGAGACGACGGGCGAGGGCTCCTCCAAGAGCTACTTCCTCAACATCAAGGGCCCTGAGCTGCTCAACAAGTACGTCGGCGAGACCGAGCGCCACATCCGGCTGGTCTTCCAGCGGGCGAGGGAGAAGGCCTCCGAGGGTGCGCCGGTGATCGTGTTCTTCGACGAGATGGACTCGCTGTTCCGTACCCGGGGGTCCGGCGTGAGCTCCGACGTCGAGAACACGATCGTGCCGCAGCTGCTCTCCGAGATCGACGGTGTCGAGGGTCTGCAGAACGTCATCGTCATCGGTGCGTCGAACCGCGAGGACATGATCGATCCGGCGATCCTGCGGCCCGGCCGGCTCGACGTGAAGATCAAGATCGAGCGCCCCGACGCGGAGAGCGCCCGGGACATTTTCTCGAAGTACATCACCATCGAGCTGCCGCTGCACGGCGACGACCTGGTCGAGCACGGCGGCAACCGCGAGTCGACGGTCCAGGCGATGATCCAGCGGGCGGTCGAGCGGATGTACGCCGAGTCCGAGGAGAACCGGTTCCTCGAGGTGACCTACGCCAACGGGGACAAGGAGATCCTGTACTTCAAGGACTTCAACTCCGGTGCGATGATCCAGAACATCGTCGACCGCGCCAAGAAGATGGCGATCAAGGACTTCCTCGAGAACGGCCACAGGGGTCTGCGGATCCACCACCTGCTGTCGGCGTGTTTCGACGAGTACAAGGAGAACGAGGACCTGCCCAACACCACGAACCCCGACGACTGGGCCCGCATCTCCGGCAAGAAGGGCGAGCGGATCGTCTACATCCGCACGCTGGTCTCGGGCAAGGAAGGTACGGAGGCGGGACGCTCGATCGACACCGTGGCCAACACCGGTCAGTACCTGTGAGGGTGCGGGCGGCCGCCCGGTGTTCCCTGGTGACGAAGGGTTCCACTGGTCGCCTCACGCCCGGGCTCACCCCAGGTGGGGGCGGGCGGCCGGTAGGACCATCTAGGCTCGTGCTATGAGCGTATGGCGCGTAATGGGCACCGAGACCGAGTACGGCATCTCCGTGCCCGGACACCCGACCGCCAACGCGATGCTCACCTCCTCGCAGGTGGTCAACGCCTACGCGGCGGTGACCCACAGGACCCGCCGGGCGCGCTGGGACTTCGAGGAGGAGAACCCGCTGCGCGACGCCCGGGGGTTCGACCTGGCACGTGAGCTCGCCGAGGCGAGCCAGCTCACCGACGAAGACATCGGGCTCGCGAACGTCATCCTCACCAACGGCGCGCGGCTCTACGTGGACCACGCCCACCCGGAGTACTCCACGCCCGAGGTCACCAATCCCCGCGCCGCCGTGATCTGGGACAAGGCCGGCGAACGGATCATGGCACAGGCCGCCCATCAGGCGTCACTGGTGCCCGGGGGGCAGCAGATCCAGCTGTACAAGAACAACATCGACAACAAGGGCGCGTCCTACGGCTGCCACGAGAACTACCTGATGGCGCGGCAGACCCCGTTCTCCGACATCGTCCGCTACCTGACCCCCTTCTTCGTGTCGCGCCAGGTCGTCTGCGGGTCCGGCCGCGTGGGCGTCGGGCAGGACGGGCACGGGGAGGGTTTCCAGATCAGCCAGCGGGCCGACTACTTCGAGGTCGAGGTCGGTCTGGAGACCACGCTCAAGCGCCCGATCATCAACACTCGCGACGAGCCGCACGCCGACGCCGAGAAGTACCGCCGCCTCCACGTCATCATCGGCGACGCGAACCTCTCCGAGATCTCCACCTACCTCAAGCTCGGCATGACGTCGCTGGTGCTCTCGATGATCGAGGACGGGTTCCTCACCCTCGATCTGGCCCTGGACCATCCGGTGCGTTCGCTCCACGAGGTGTCCCACGATCCCTCGCTCGAACAGCTGGTCCCGCTGCGGTCCGGGCGCCGCCTCACCGCCGTGCAATTGCAGATGGAGTACCTCGAGCAGGCCCGAAAGTATGTCGAGGACCGCTACGGCGCCGACGCCGACGAGATGACGCGCGACGTGCTCGACCGCTGGGAGTCGGTGCTCACGCGGCTGGAGTCCGACCCCTCGAGCCTGTCCCGCGAGCTCGACTGGGTGGCCAAGCGCGAGATCCTCGAGGGCTACCGGCAGCGTGACCGCCTCGACTGGGGGGCGCCGCGGCTGCACCTCGTCGACCTGCAGTACTCCGACCTGCGTCCCGACCGCGGGCTCTACAACCGCCTCGTGAGCCGGGGGCGGTTCGCCCGGCTGGTCAGTGAGCAGGGCGTCGAGCGCGCGGTGCACCTGCCGCCCGAGGACACCCGAGCCTACTTCCGGGGGCGGTGCCTCGCGCAGTACGCGGACCAGGTGGCGGCCGCGTCGTGGGACTCGGTGATCTTCGACCTGCCCGGCTACGACTCGCTGCAGCGCGTCCCTACACTCGAGCCGCTGCGCGGGACCAGATCCCACGTCAAGGAACTGCTCGACCGGTGCCGGACGGCCGAGGAGCTGGTCCGTGTGCTCACCGGACACTCCGGCTGAGCTGCGGGAACTCCGGCGTGGAAACACCCGCGCGGCACCGGGCGTTGTGGAGGTAGCCCGCAAGCTGGGCGTGGCGTGATTTGCCCCCTGTAGGGTCTTACCGGCAGGGGCAGCGTACCTAAGGCGGGGAGGAACCATGGCCACACGCGACACCGGCGGTCAGCAGCGGCCCCAGCGCAGATCCGAGGAGGTCGAGGAGTCCGCCCAGCAGGACGAGGTGACCGACGACCTCAAGGAGCGCCAGGAGCAGATCGACGAGGACGTCGACTCGATCCTCGACGAGATCGACGAGGTGCTCGAGGAGAACGCCGAGGAGTTCGTGCGCGGATTCGTACAAAAGGGTGGGCAGTAGGCCTCCCGGAGACCTGACGACGAGGGCCGACCTGGCCTGGAAGGAGTTGCGTGGCAGCCATACCCAGCGGCACCGGGCGTCTCCCGGCTGCCTTTCTGACGCCGGGGTCCTCATCGTTCAGCGACTTCCTGGTGGCCTACGCGCCTGACCTGCTGCCCGGCCGGCGCGTCCCACCGGCGACGGCGCTGGCGTCCGAGGCCCCTCACGGCACCACGATCGTCGCCGTGGTCTTCCCGGACGGCGTCGTCATGGCCGGTGACCGCCGCGCCACGATGGGCAACATCATCGCGCAGCGCGATATCGAGAAGGTCTACGCCGCCGACGAGTACTCCGCGGTGGGCGTCGCAGGAGTCGCAGGCATCGCCGTCGAGGTCGTGCGACTGTTCCAGGTCGAGCTCGAGCACTACGAGAAGATCGAGGGCATGACCCTGTCACTCGAGGGCAAGGCGAACCGGCTCGCGACCATGATCCGCACCCAGCTTCCGATGGCACTGCAGGGTCTTGCTGTGGTGCCGCTGTTCGCGGGCTATGACCTCGACGCGGAAGTGGGGCGCATCTACAGCTACGACGTCACAGGTGGCCGGTACGAGGAGCACTCCTTCCACGCCGTCGGGTCGGGCGCACTGTTCGCCAGAGGGTCGCTCAAGAAGCTCTTCCGCGACGACTTCTCCGAGGAGCAGGCCGTGACGGCATGTGTCCAGGCCCTCTACGACGCGGCCGACGACGACTCCGCGACGGGCGGGCCGGACCTGGCCCGCCGGATCTGGCCGGTCGTGGCCGTCGTCACCGACGACGGGTACCGCCGGCTAAGCGACGAGGAGACCGGCGCTCTCACCCAGACGGTCGTCGACGCCCGGATGCGCCAGCCCGACGGCCCACAGGCGCCCCTACGCTGATGTCTGCCACCCTGCGGCACCTCACGAGTCCACGGCAACGCCCCGAGCGAGCAAAGGACGACGACCGGTGACGACCCCGTTCTACGTCTCCCCCGAACAGATCATGAAGGACCGCGCGGACTACGCCCGTAAGGGCATTGCCCGCGGCCGGGCCGTCGCCGTGCTCGCCTACGACGAGGGCATCCTCTTCGTCGCGGAGAATCCCTCCCGGGCGCTGCACAAGATCAGTGAGATCTACGACCGCATCGCTTTCGCCGCGGTCGGCAAGTACAACGAGTTCGAGAACCTGCGTATCGCCGGGGTGCGCCTGGCCGACACCCGCGGCTATGTCTACGACCGCATCGACGTGACCGCACGCGGTCTCGCCAACGCCTACGCCCAGACCATCGGCACGATCTTCAGCGAGGCCGGCGGGAAACCCTACGAGGTCGAGATCGTCATCGCGGAGGTCGGCGACACCCCCGCGGGTGACCAGATCTATCGCCTGACCTATGACGGGTCCGTCGCCGATGAGCACGGCTACGTCGTCATGGGCGGGGCGGCCGAACAGATCAGCGGCGTCCTCCAGCAGCGCTACCGCGATGGCCTGAACCTGCAGGAGACCCTGCGGCTGGCCGTCGACGCTCTCGGCCGGGACAACGGTGAGCATCTCGAGCTCACTCCGGGCCAGCTCGAGGTGGCCGTCCTCGATCGTTCCCGGCAGGGCAAGCGTAAGTTCCGACGCATCTCGGGCGAACGGCTGTCCCGGCTGCTCGGCGCCGAGGACGCCCCGGCGGCCGAGCAGGAGAGCCCTGCGGACGAGGGCGAGAGCACCGAATAAGACCCGGGACGCGGCCGCCAGAGGCCCGATAATCCCTGCCCTTGGGTGGGACACGAGAGCCTCATCAGGCCCTAATGTGGCGGTATGGATCGCCGCATCTTCGGGCTCGAGAACGAGTACGGCGTCACGTGCACGTTCCGCGGCCAGCGCAGGCTCTCGCCCGACGAGGTGGCCCGCTACCTGTTCCGGCGGGTCGTCTCGTGGGGCCGGAGCAGCAACGTCTTCCTCCGCAACGGCGCGCGCCTCTACCTCGACGTCGGCAGCCACCCGGAGTACGCCACCCCGGAGTGCGACTCGGTCGTCGACCTCGTCGTTCACGACAAGGCGGGCGAGCGCATCCTCGAAGGGCTGCTGGTCGACGCCGAGCGGCGGCTGCGTGAGGAGGGCATCGCCGGGGACGTCTACCTGTTCAAGAACAACACCGACTCGGCCGGCAACTCCTACGGCTGCCACGAGAACTACCTGGTGGGCCGGCACGGCGAGTTCGCCCGGCTCGCCGACATCCTGATCCCGTTCCTGGTGACGCGGCAGATCATCTGCGGGGCGGGAAAGGTGCTGCAGACCCCGCGCGGCGCGGTCTACTGCGTCAGCCAGCGGGCCGAGCACATCTGGGAGGGCGTCTCCAGCGCCACCACCCGCTCGCGCCCGATCATCAACACCCGCGACGAGCCGCACGCCGACGCCGAGCGCTACCGGAGGCTGCACGTCATCGTCGGCGACTCCAACATGAGCGAGGCGACGACGCAACTCAAGATCGGGGCGACCGATCTCGTGCTGCGCATGGTCGAGGCGGGTGTCGTCATGCGCGACCTCACGCTCGAGAAC